>SKZS01000102.1 GCA_007127255.1 Syntrophomonadaceae bacterium
CAACCGGGTAGTTAGCGGGCCTGATCATTCCTGGTTCATGATCGATAAAACTTAAGATATCTTTTTGATCCCAGATATGATTACCGCCTGTAATGACGTCTATACCGATCTCTCTTAGCTTTATAAATGTATCATAAGTCATACCTGCTCCACCGGCGGCGTTTTCGCCATTGGCAATTACATAGTCTATCCGGTACTTGCTTTTTATTTCAGGTAGATACTGCCGCAGGCAATGCCGACCTGTTTTTCCTACAATATCGCCAATAAATAAGATACGCATGAAAATTACTCCCGCATATTTAGCATCAATAACCTTATCAAATTAAATTTTCTTCTGCTGCAGCTATTTTACCTGCAATTTAAAAAATAAAATGCCCGTTATGGGCATTTTATTTGCTTCTCAGGCAAAAAATTAGATTACTTTATTTTACTTAGCGTAATCCACGGCTCTTGTTTCCCGTATAACGGTAACTTTAATCTGCCCGGGATACTCAAGTTCGCCTTCAATTTTTTTAACGATATCCCTGGCTACCTGGATCGAGGTATAATCATCAATACGATCCGGTTTAACCATGATTCTTATCTCCCGGCCGGCGTGGATAGCATAAGATTTTTCAACACCTTCAAAGGAGTCAGCAATGTTTTCCAGTTTTTCCAGGCGTTTGATATATGCTTCCAGCGTTTCACGCCTTGCCCCGGGCCTGACAGCAGAGATGGCATCAGCTGATTGAATTAAAACCGCCTCAAGGGTTTGAAAATCTACATCGCCGTGATGAGCTTCAACAGCGTTAACTATCCCCTCTGTTTCTTTATACTTTTTAGCCAGTTCCGCACCAATCTGAACATGAGACCCTTCAGTTTCATGATCAATCGCTTTGCCGATATCATGAAGAAGTCCGGCTCTCTTGGCGAATGTAACGTCAAGCCCTAACTCCGAAGCCATCATTCCGGCAAGATGAGATACTTCTATTGAATGCTGCAGTACATTTTGTCCGTAACTGGTCCTGAACCGCAGTTTGCCCAGTAAATTGACCAGATCAGGGTGTATACCGTGGACCCTTGACTCAAAAGTAGCGCGTTCACCTTCTTCTTTGATCTGGGCATCAACTTCCTTACGTGTCTTTTCAACGATCTCTTCTATCCTTGCCGGGTGGATCCGTCCGTCGCTGACCAGTTTTTCAAGGGCCAAACGGGCCACCTCGCGCCTGATTGGATCAAAACCGGAAATAATTACTGCCTCTGGCGTATCGTCAATGATCAGGTCAATGCCGGTTAAAGTTTCCAGGGCCCGTATATTTCGACCTTCCCGACCGATAATGCGACCTTTCATTTCATCGTTGGGCAGTGAGACCACGGAAACAGTTGATTCAGAAACATGATCGGCGGCATATCTTTGAATTGCCAGGGTGACAATCTCGCGTGCTTTCTTTTCTCCTTCCGCCCTGGCCTGACTTTCCAGATCTTTAACCATACCGATCATCTCGTGTTCAATTTCATTTCTTACTCTCTGCATAAGCAGATCCTTTGCTTCGTCCGAGGACATGCCAGAAACTCTTTCCAGTTCGGCTAGTTGCTGCTGTTGTAGTATTTCAACTTCTTCCCTGAATCTCTTGTTGTCTTCTTCTTTACGCCTCAACTCTTCTTCTTTAGTTTCTACATTACTTAATTTGCGGTCAAGGCTTTCTTCTTTCTGGTCCAATCGTCTTTCCATGCGCTGCAGCTCAGAGCGCCTTTCTTTGCTTTCTTTTTCCAACTCACTTCTTAACCGGTGGGCTTCTTCTTTTGCTTCAAGATGCTTTTCCCTTTTAAGTGAATTTGCTTCCAGATTTGCTTCTTCGACTATCCTTTTTGCCGCTGTTTCGGCTGAAGATATTTTCGCTTCAGCAATCAGCTTGCGAATAAAATAACCGCTGCCTGCACCTATAACCAGGGCAGCGATAACCATAAGCATGTTTTCCAGCATACAATTCACCTCCATTTCGTAGTAATTACTATAAATACGATTTCATTAAAAAAATAACAAGCTGTGTTCAGAACACAGCTTGCAAGAGAAATGTCGGATAAAAGGTACATTAACCCCTTAATCCTAAAAGAAAGATTTATATAAATTTTTATCTATCCTCAGTACCTTGCGGTACCACAGACTTTCTCTTGTCAATTATGAACTGAACTAATTTCACAATATTATTATATTTCATTAATAATTGTAGCCTTTATTAAATGTTATGTCAAGATATGATTACTGAGAAAGATCATAATTTTTCAGGGATTTCAGGATTAAATCATCCTGAAATCCCCGTCTTTTAAGAAAACCGGCCTGGCGGTTTAGCCAGCGCCGGTCGATTTGTCCGTTATGCGGCTCTCTTCGGGCGAGCAATTCGCTAATTCTGAACAGATCCTCCCCGGAGTCAAATATTTCAGATATTTGCTCCTCAATAATTTCTTTGTCGACACCCTTCATTTGCAGTTCAAAGCGGACTCTTTTACAACCGAAACCACTCATTTTTCGGGCATTTACAAAATCCGAGGCAAATTTATGATCATCAAGGTAACCATACTTTTTCATTTCTTCAATAACTAAATTTGCCACGTTGCCATTAAAACCTTTTTGCTCCAGGTAGTCAGCAACTTCTTTTATACTGCGCGCCCTGTAAGTCAGATAACGCAGAACCCTGCTGCGGGCTTTTTTGACAAGCGTTTCGTCCTCCAAGCATATCAACTCCGTCGGAAAATCTGCTGTTATTCTTTCTTAAACCCCTGCTCGCTTTTACCATTCTTTTCTTTGTTATTATCAGGTTGCTCTTCAGCCTTAGGTGTGGATGTTAAGCTGTTGGGGGGAAGCCCGGCCATTTCACGGACTTTCTTTTCGATTTCATCGCGCATATCCGGATTTTCTTTCAAATAATCCCTGACATTTTCACGACCCTGCCCCAAACGTTCTTCACCGTAAGAATACCACGCTCCACTTTTATTTATAATTTTGTGTTCCATACCCAGATCGATCAGCGAACCTTCAGCAGAAACGCCTTTACCGTAAAGGATATCAAATTCGGCGACTTTAAAAGGCGGTGCCACCTTGTTCTTTACTACCTTCACCCTTGTTCGATTGCCAATTATCTGATCAGAACCGATTTTAAGAGATTCAATCCTCCTGACATCCATCCTCACCGAAGAATAGAATTTTAACGCCCTGCCGCCGGGAGTTACCTCGGGATTGCCGAACATTACCCCGACTTTCTCCCTGATCTGGTTGATAAATACGGCACTCGTTTTTGATTTACTGATTATGCCGGAAAGCTTGCGCAGGGCCTGTGACATCAGCCTGGCCTGTAAACCAACATGGGAATCTCCCATTTCGCCTTCTATTTCTGCCCGGGGAACAAGAGCAGCAACCGAATCGATAACCAAAACATCGATTGCATTGCTGCGTACCAACGCTTCAGCAATCTCCAGGGCCTGTTCCCCCGTGTCAGGTTGAGAGACAAGCAGTTCGTCGAGGTTAACTCCAAGGTTTATTGCATATTGTGGATCAAGCGCATGCTCGGCATCAATGAAGGCGGCATAGCCGCCTCTTTTTTGAGCCTCAGCAATAATGTGCAAAGCGACAGTGGTTTTTCCTGAAGATTCGGGTCCGAATATTTCAATGACCCTGCCCCTGGGAACTCCGCCTACTCCCAATGCAACATCGAGAACAAGGCTGCCGGTTGGAATTGCTGCAACTTCTACTACGGCATCCTGTCCAAGCTTCATAACGGAACCCTTACCAAACTGCTTTTCAATTTGTACTAATGCTGCTTCCAGTGCTTTGTCTTTTTCCAACTGTCTTACCTCCTTTAGTGGGCTTAATTTACTTCATAATTCTTTTTTCACTTATAATTTCCTGCTAATTCACAAATGATTTCCTGTGAAGAATTGAATATTCGGGTCCGTGTGGTAAAAGTTTGCTTTGAAACAAAACTGCTTCTTTCACTTCAACCGGTGAACTGATAAAAGAACTTTCGTTATCAAGGTATCTTTGGATTTTAGCTTGAGGTGGCGGATTGCGGAGTCTGCCTGTAGTAAGATGGGGATAAAAAGCACGCTTTTCTTTTTGAAACCCGTAATCTGAAAGACTTTTTTCCAGTTCTTCGGCCAGAAGTTTAATCTCTTTTTCTCCTTCTTCTACTCCAACCCATAGCACCCTTGCTTTTTTAGAATTCGGAAACACACCACTGCCTCCAAATGAAAGCAGAAAAGGTTCCTGCTGTTTTGCAACCAGTTCCATTGCTTCCCGGATCTGCTCGATACGGCTTTCTTCGGTGTCACCTAAAAATTTTAAAGTCAGATGCATTGCATCATGTTTTGCCCAGCGCACGCCATCCAGGTATTGCAAAACTTTGTTTTGTAATTTTGCCAGTTCCTGTTTTTGCTGTTCGGAAAGCTCAACGGCAATAAATAACCTTAACAAAACAGACCGCCCCTTTCTTCCGAAACGTGTAATCAACTTTTTATTTTCATTAACTCTTTTCTCAGCATATCCAGGGCAATCTGTGCGGCCCTTTCTTTTACCGCCCGTCTTCCTCCACCAAGGTATAGCTCCCTGCTTTTTAGAATATCCGGGCCGGCAATAGCGATGTATACCAGTCCGACCGGCTTTCCCGACGGGTCGCTTTCCGGGCCGGCTATCCCCGTAATACCGATTGCAAAGTCAGTCCCAAATAGTTCCTTAATCCCGGCAGCCATCGCCCGGGCAGTTAAATCGCTAACTTCGCCTTCTTTTTCCAGAAGTTCACTGCCGATACCGAGTAGCTTAATCTTTAGTTCCGCATTGTATGGGACCAGGCCGCCCCTGTAAAATTTTGAGCTGCCCGGGATATCTGTAATTATATCTGAAAGCAAACCTCCGCTGCAGGACTCGGCCAGGGAAAGGGTCATCCGGCGGGCTGCTAATAATTCAGCTACCAGGCCGGCCAGGGTATCATCGTTGCTGCCGTAGACATGATCTCCCAACAAAGACCGCAACCGTCTTTCTGCTTCGTCAATAGATATTGATGCTTCTTCGTTCTCTCCACTGCCCTTAATCTGCAAATCGACTTCATAACCCCTGGCCACATACGATATCGGAGGTAGTTCCCACTCCCCCAGGGCCTTTATTTTTTCTTCAAGCCTGGATTCACCTATACCAATACATTTCAGGGTCTTTACAGCTGTGCGCCCGGTTTTATTCTTACCGACCAGGTAAGGCTGAACCTGATCATCAAACATCTCTTTTAATTCATGCGGTGGACCGGGCAGCAGGACAAATATTTTACCCGCACTCTCGACAATAGCTCCGGGTGCTGTTCCCCTGTGGTTATCCAAAAGCAAGCTTCCTTTTATGACCAGGGCTTGCTTCAGGTTATTGACAGGCATTTTGACTCCGCGATTTCTGAAGAATTGATCCATTTTCTCAAGCCATTCCTGATTCAATACCAGTGGCAAGCCGAGTACCTCTGCAACAACTTCCCTGGTCCGATCATCCTCTGTAGGACCCAATCCCCCGGTGATAATAACCAGGTCACTCTCTCTTTTCGCCCTGTCAAGTGCTTCCCCGATCGCTGATTCATCATCTGCTACCACACATGCTTCACGGACTGATATACCTGTAGACCAAAGCCGCCTAGCTAAAAATCCTGTATTGCTGTTTTCTATCAGGCCGGTCAGCAGTTCATTACCGACACAAATCAGATCTGCCTGCAAATTAAGTTCACCTCTGATCAGCAATCTTTTTCTGCTGTATTTGATCCGGTTGCTTATAACACATTATTTTTAGCGGTGTCCGGCTGTGCAGGAACTGCCAGCAAATTGTAGGGTGAGGCTGCGCGTATCATTACTGTAATCCATTGACCCGCAGCAAGAGTATTTTTTGAAAAAACATAAATGCCCCCATCAACATCCGGCGCATGGTATTCAGAGCGTCCAAAATACCATCTGTTTCCTGGTTTGAGAACTTTGTCGATAATGATAGTCATTTTTCTGCCAATCAGTTTTTTATTGAGTTCCTCCGCAATATGCTGCTGCTTCACCATCAATTCCCGGTGGCGTTTTCTTGCAACTCGCCGGGGGATCGGTTTTAAATGGCTGCCGCAGGCATCCGTCCCTTTCTGCGCTGAATAGGTAAATGTTCCAAGCCTCTCGAAACGATGAAGTTGAATAAATTGGAGCAAATTATTAAATTCCCGCCTGCTTTCTCCCGGGTAGCCTACCATGCAGGTTGTGCGCAGGGCTAGTTGTGGAATCCGCTTTCGCAGTTTATTAAAAAGCTTGTTCAGGTAGCTGTTATCATATTTTCTGCCCATCAACTGCAAAACCCTGTCGCTGGAATGCTGGATGGGAATATCAAGATATTTACAGATCCTCTCCTCAGTGGCTATCAAATCGATCAGATCATCTGTAATGCGCGAAGGGTAGGTATACATGATCCGTAACCAGAATTTATGCTGCAAAGCAAGGACCTTTCTGATTAACCCTGCCAGATCGTAAAAGTCATCGAAATCGCTCCCGTAAGCAGTGGTATCCTGGGCAATCAGACTTATCTCACGGGCGCCTTTTTGAAGCAATCCATCTATTTCCGCAACTATTTCTTCAGGTTCACGACTGCGGTAAGGGCCTCTAATCCGCGGAATAAGGCAGTACCTGCAGTTATTACTGCAGCCTTCACCTATTTTCACCACGGCGCTGTGAGCGGGAGTCGTCAGTACCCGGGGAGCTAGGGTACAGTAGTTTTCTGTCGGACTTTTTTTGATTACGGTGCGTTTGTCTTTCAACACCATATTGATCAAGCGGTTAAGATGTTTATAACTGTGCACCCCAATAGCCCCGTCCACTTCGGCCATTGATTTAATGATCCCGCTTCCAAATAGCTCTACTAAGCACCCCGCAGCTACTATTTTTGGTTTATTACCCGGGTTTTCTGCAGCCATTTCAAGCAGCGTGTCTATCGATTCCTGCTGGGCATTTTCTATAAAACTGCAGGTGTTAACGATAATAATATCTGCTAAACGGTAATCATCGGTTAGAACACAACCCCGGCTTGAGAGAAGACCCAAAATTTCTTCGGTATCGACCCTGTTTTTTGAACAGCCAAGGGAAACAGCTGCCACTTTTATTCCAACACATTGAGGCTGTTTGCGATCTGTTTTTAAATCTCCGGGTGACAATATATTCTCCTTCAATCGGATGGTCCGATAAATCCTTCACATATTTTTGCCGCCTGTTCGGAAGTAACCAGGACTTCCCTGGGTTTACTGCCTTCATAGGGACCAACAATACCCTTTCTTTCCAGATCATCTATTAGGCGGGCGGCTCTTGTATAGCCAATTCTGAAGCGCCTCTGCAGGAGTGATATCGAAGCGTTACCTGTTCGCACCACCAGGTCGACTGCTTCTGCAAAAAGGGCATCGGCCTCTTCCTCTTTGTTTTCATCTGCCGCCTGCAAAAAGGTATTTCCATTTTCATATTCAACCGGACCCTGCTCTTTAATGAAGTCGGTAATCTTTTTTACTTCTGCTTCACTGACATAAGCTCCCTGAACCCGGTACGGTTTTACCGATCCTACCGGGTAAAAAAGCATATCTCCTCTACCGAGAAGTTTTTCAGCACCGGACATATCAAGTATTGTCCTCGAATCAAACTGGGAGGAAACGGTGAACGCAACCCTTGATGTTATGTTAGCCTTGATAATTCCGGTCAATACGTCAACTGAAGGACGTTGGGTGGCAACAATGAGATGTATTCCTGAGGCCCTTGACATTTGAGCAAGCCTGGCTATGGAATCTTCTACCTCACCCGGTGAAACCAGCATCAAATCAGCGAGTTCATCAATAAGAACTACTATAAAAGGAAGCTTCTCAATTTCCGGATCTTCTTCTGAAAGTTCATTGTATGCCCCGATATCACGCACTTCCAACTGTGCAAATAAGTCATAGCGCCGACCCATTTCCCTGACCATATTGCGCAGCGCCAGGGCTGCCTTGCGGGGATCTGTGAGAACAGGCATCATCAGGTGGGGAATACCATTATATACACTCAATTCGACAACTTTTGGATCAATCATCATAAAACGGACTTCTTCAGGCGAAGCTTTATAAAGAATGCTGGTAATAATTGTATTCAAACAGACACTCTTTCCTGCTCCTGTCGCCCCTGCGATCAAAAGATGAGGCATTTTGGTCAAGTCTGAGATAACGGGAATGCCGGTAATGTCCTTGCCGAGAGCAACTGTAAGGAATGAGGCGCTGTTTCTATAGGCATCGTCCTCCATAACTTCCCGCAGGTTAACCAGGGCAATTACCTTGTTTGGAACTTCAATGCCCAGGGCTGCCTTGCCCGGTATTGGAGCTTCTATTCTGACCAGGGGCGCTGCCAGATTAAGAGCAAGATCATCGGAAAGATTTATTATTTTGCTGACTTTAACCCCTGCTTCGGGTTGAACTTCGAACCTGGTAACTGTCGGCCCGGACTGGACGTGAATTACTTTTGCTCTTACGCCGAAACTGTGAAGAGTGCTCTCCAGCAGTTTAGCCCTGTCTTTACTGCTTTTCAGATGATGTGATTCGCCTGTTGATCGCGGCTTTGAAAGTAATTCCAGGGGAGGTAAATTATATTCTGGCGATGACTGACTGCTGCCGGGGACCCCGACCGGAGGAAATTCAGCCCTGCTCTTTTCTTCCGGGCCGCTAAAAGTACTTTGTATATCCTTATTTTCCCGGTTTCCAACCGCACCATGGTAAGTTACTTGTTCATATTCAGAATTAGTATCTTTTATTACGTCAGATCCAGCATCAATGGCACCGTTAACTGCTGTGGACGAAGCAGTAACCGGCGGTTCAGTTACATTATTTCTGTTTTGAGCAGCTTTCTTAACCCTGTTGTCCAATACAGAAACCACTTTGCTTATATTTTTATATCCGTAAAATGCCCCTTGCAGGATAATATTTTTTAACCATCTCAGGACACGGGATATATATTTTAAAAAGCGGTTGATTGAAATATTGAAAACTAAAAGAACGGCAATAAATGCCAGGGCGACGATCAGAATTCGGCTTCCGATTGGGCCAATTAAATATAGCAGGGCTGCTGCAAAAGCAGCGCCTATTGCACCCCCGCCCTGCTGGTTTAAACCGATAACGAAGCTCTGGTAAAA
>SKZS01000212.1 GCA_007127255.1 Syntrophomonadaceae bacterium
ATGTGGATAATGCGGGAAGAGGTTATTATGTATGGGATCTACCTGTGGATAACCCTGTGCATACTGTGGGTAGAACAGGTATTTGTTTTTAAAAAGGCTGATATAACGGGCTAAAATAAATATTCATTATAAATTTTGGTGACATAATATGTTGCTCGTAATCACCTTGAACTTCTCTAATGTACGAAAAATCGTAAGGTGGCTTTTGAATTATCGTACGATCTGTTAATTGTAATCAGGATTAATTTATGTTATTAATAAGATTAATAAATTGAAGGGGGTGTATTAATGACTCGTTGCTCAATGCTGATTTTTGCTACAACCCTGATGTTGTTGTTTTTACTGGCAGGCTGCACTACTGGCACCTGATAGTTTGGTTTCGGGGTCGGTCTGACTCCGGTACATTTTTTAAAATACTCCTGCTTGTCTCTGCTGCGTTTGCTTGAACACACGGCAGGAACAGGCAGGAGTATTTTTGCGGCGCCACGGGGACGGTTCGAACGTCCCTTAAAGCGTAGCTTTAAGGCCGAAGGGGAGACGGTGGAACCGTCCCCGTTGGCTTAGCGAGCTATGCCTGAGTAGTTACTTAAACTCTTAGATTATCTGCATCTCGTCGCTAAATGAAGTCAACTGTTTTAACTGCCCGGTTTCTACAACGAAGGTATCTTCAATACCCACTGTGCCTTCTCCGGGAAATATGAACTTTGGTTCCAGGGCAAATGCCATTCCTTCTTCCAGCCGGGTTTCAAGACCGCGTGCTATTACCGGCATTTCATCTAATTCCAGTCCGACTCCGTGGCCAATAAAGCTTACTTTTTCAACATATCCCATAAAATGATTGCCGAGGCCCGCTTCAAAAGCCATCTTTTCTGCCTTATCGTAAAGGGTGTTTGCCGCTATTCCTGCCTTGCCGGTGGAGATAAGCGCTTTCTTTATGGAAACAGCTTTACGATATGCTTCAAGTAAATGCGCCGGCGGCTCACCAATACTGAAAATTCGGGTTTGATCAACCATGTAACCGCCAAGCACACTGACAAAATCAACCAGGATTGGTTCGTTACTTTTTATTATGCCTGTCCCTGCACCCTGCGGGAATGAAGGATTTAAGCCCTGTCCTCCTGTTGGGCCGTCGAAAAAGCTGATTGCCGCGGCGCTCTCCCCGGACATAATGTGTCCGTAATAGAGTTCCTGGTTAAAGCCGCGCATCCTGACTGCTCCCTGGTGCCCCATGGCGCGGGCATGCAACTCAAGCTGCCCGGCCAATTCAACTTCGGTCATATTTTCCATGATTACATCTCTGGCATGATTAAAAACCGATTCACTGATCAGCGCAGCTTCCAGCATCAGGCCTAGCTCATAATTGGATTTAACTGCCCTGATGCTGCGGATAGCCCCGGAGATATCGGTAGTTTCATAGTCTTCCAGTATTTTTTTATAACGAAAATAAAGATTTGCCGGCAGGACATCCGCTTCAAGGCCTATTTTTGAACCCTTTGGCACAGATTCTGCAATCAGGCTTTTCAGCTTGTCCCATCCTTCAAAAGGAATGATACGTTCAAGGTTGCTTTCCTGTTCAGCCCTGGTCATCGATTTTTTTACAACCAGTACCGGATCGCCTTTAGCAGGGATCAAAAGGTGGGCGTTTTGTCCGGTGCCGCTAAAGTAAAAAAGGTCGGCCCGCTGTAGCAGCAGCGCTCCACCAATTTCATTATCTTGCATCGTTTTTTGCAGCTTTTCAATTCTGCTTTGCAGTTCATCTTTCGGAGTTAACATGGTTCCTCCCTTTAAAGGTTTTGTTGAGCTTAAATGCAGGGGCACCCAGCTCAATCATACCATAAAGGAAGTAATGATTTTAGCCTGGTGCCCCGATCAGTTGTTTTTAGCTGTATTTACTTAAGTGCTCAGGCTCTTTCGAACAAGCCTGCAGCGCCCATTCCGCCTCCGATACACATTGAAACTACTCCGAAGCGGGAGTTGCGCCGACCCATCTCATGAAGCAGGGTAGCAGTCAGCTTAGCCCCGGTGCAGCCCAGGGGGTGGCCGAGGGCAATTGCCCCACCGTTTACATTGACGATATCAGGATTGATATCCAGTTCGCGTACTGAGTAGAGAGCCTGCGAAGCAAAGGCTTCGTTGATCTCAAACAGGTCGACGTCGCTGATCTTTTTACCGGTCAGTTCCATCAGTTTCGGTATAGCTACTGCAGGTCCGATGCCCATTATATCAGGCGGGCAGCCCGCAACGCCGAAACCGCGGAAAACAGCGAGAGGCTTTAAGCCTAATGATTTTGCTTTATCTGCCGACATGATAACTGCAGCTGCGGCCCCGTCACTGGTTTGTGAGGAGTTACCGGCAGTGACACTGCCTTTAACGTGGAAAGCAGGCCGCAGCTTGGCGAGCGCTTCCAGGCTGGTGTCGCGGATTCCCTCATCAACATCAAAAACAAATTCATTCTCGACCACTTTGTTGTCGGGGCCGACAGAACGGTCGACTACTTTCATCGGGACGATTTCATCTTTGAATCGGCCCTCTTTTGTAGCCGCAGCAGCCTTTTGCTGGCTTTCCAGGCCGAACTGGTCCTGTTCTTCGCGGGAAATGTTAAAACGCTGGGCAACATTTTCAGCGGTTATGCCCATCGGTGTATATGTCTCGATTAACTCATCGGCCAGCTTTGGACTGGGGGCAAGCTTGTTGCCGCCCATCGGTACCATGCTCATGCTTTCTACTCCGCCGGCCACGATAACATCGGCGAAGCCGCACATGATTCTTTCGGCAGCTAAGGCTATTGACTGTAATCCCGAGGAGCAAAAGCGGTTGACGGTTTGTCCCGGAACGGTATCGGGAAGCCCGGCCTGCAGGGCTACGATTCTACCTAAATTCATGCCCTGCTCCGCTTCCGGGAATGAACAGCCGAGAATCACGTCTTCAATTTCAGCGGGATCCAGGCCTTTTGCCCGTTTCACTGCTTCTCTGACAGCGGTTTCTCCCATATATTCAGGCCGGGTATAGCGCAGCTTGCCTTTTGGCGCCCTGCCGATTGCTGTTCGAACGCTGGAAACAATAACAGCTTCTTTCATTCTCGTTACCTCCTCCTTTAATTCCTTAAAGGTTTACCTTTGGTTAGAAAGTGATTGATCCGCTCCTGGGTTTTCTCTTCACCGAGGAGTTCCAGGAAAGCCTCTCTTTCAATATCCAACAGGTATTGTTCACTGACAAGCGAATCTGGTTTAATATTTCCGCCACAGAGGACGAAAGCAATTTTATTGGCAATCTTTTGCTCGTATTCGGTAATATAACCACCCCAGAGCATATTCTGGACGCCGACCTTGAATGTAGCAACCCCGTACTCGCCGAGTACCTTGATCGGTTTCTTTTTAGGCGGTTCATAACCTTCCAGGGCCATGGCCAGGACAGTATTTTTAGCATCATGCAGCAGGTAGTCCTGGTTGATGGTTACCTTGTCAGTCGGCCTCATAAAGCCCAGTTCCTGGGCATGACGAGCGCTGGATGAGGTGGTGCCCATGGCGATTGCTTCAAATGCTTTCTGAACATAGGGCAGCCGGTCGACCTTGGTGTCTTCGCGCAAGCCTTCAGTCATGCGAATCAGCAGCTCTTTGTTTCCTCCGGCGCCGGGAATTAATCCCATGCCGATTTCGACCTGGCCCATGAAGGTATCGGCTGCCGCGTGAATGCGATCGCAGTGGGCGGCAACTTCCATTCCGCCGCCTAAGGTCATCTGGAAAGGTGCGGCAACAACCGGGAAGTTGGCATATTTCATGTTCATCAAACTGTCCTGGTATCTCTTGGCCATCGAGTTAATCTGGTCCCATTCGCCTGATTGGGCGGCCATTAACATCAATACCACGTTGGCGCCGACACAGAAATACCTTTCCTGGTTGCCGATCAGCAGACCGACATAATTCTTCTCTACCTCTTCTACGGCTTCGAAGATAAGCTCCATAAAGTCATTACTCAGGGCTTGCTGAGGGCTGTGCTGCTCGAGGCAGAGAACCCCGTCGCCCATGTCGATCAGGCTGCCGTCATCGTTGCCTTTGACCAGTTTGTTTTGCTTTTTCAGGGCAGGCAGGCTGATGATTTCCGGGCTGATCGGTACAGGTTTGTAGCTCTTTGAGTCGAAGTCGTAATATGACAGAGCGCCCTTTTCATCTTCCTTGTAGAAGGTTTCAAAGCCCTTGCTGAGCATCTCTTCAACGTTGGCAGGAATGGTTTCGCCTTCGCTTTTCATTCGCTCAACACTTTCCTTAACGCCGATGGCGTCCCAGGTTTCAAAGGGGCCAAGTTTCCAGTTAAAGCCCCAGCGCATAGCCCGGTCGACGTTTATTACATCGTCGGCAATTTCAGGGATTCTTTTGGCGCTGTAAAGCAGGGTTTTCTTGGTTACATTCCAGGCGAATTTACCGGCTGTATCGTCTGATTCGACCAGCATCTTATAGCCATCTGTCAGGGCTTCCTGCTTGGTTTTGCCCAGGATGTCGAAGCGTTTTTTCTCCTGGGGCCTGTATTCCATTTTTTCATAGTCGAGGGTATAAATCTGAGAACCGTCTTCACCCTTGACTTTTTTATAAAAGCCCTGTTTTGTTTTATCGCCAAGCATCTTGTTTTCGACCATCTTGTCCAGCAGTTCCGGAAGATCGAAAACTTCCTTTTCTTCAGGGTCATCGGTTTTATCATAGACTGTCCTGGCGACATGGGAGAAGGTGTCGAGTCCGACCATATCCAGGGTGCGGAAAGAGGCGCTCTTTGGATGCCCCATTGGCGGACCGGTAATGGTGTCAACTTCTTCGATTGATAATTTTTCCTGCAGCATCAGCTTAATGGTATAGACCATGGCGTAGGTGCCGATGCGGTTGGCAATGAAGTTGGGAGTGTCTTTGGCGAAAACAACACCTTTACCTAATGTTTTTTCACAGAAGCGATGCATGTAATCGAGCACTTCTTCAGAGGTATCATCGCAGGGGATTATTTCTAAGAGTTTCATCCAACGCGGTGGATTGAAGAAGTGGGTTCCCAGGAAGTGCTTGCGAAACTCCGGTGAGTTTTCGGTAACCATCTCATTGATGGAGAGGCCGGATGTGTTTGAAGAAACAATTGCTCCCTTAGTCCAGTTTTCTTCAACCTGCTTGAATACTTTCTTCTTGATATCCATATTCTCTACGATAACTTCGATAATCCAGTCGACTTCTTTAAGTTTATCCATGTCGTCTTCAAAGTTACCGGGAGTAATCAGATCAATATTTGAGTCGCGGTAGAGCGGTTTCTGCTTGTTTTTAAGCAGTTCTTGTTTACCCGAGTTGGAAAGGCGGTTACGGACTTCCGGGCTTTCCAGGGTTAACCCTTTTTTCTCTTCGTCCGGTGTCAGTTCACGGGGGACAATATCGAGCAGGTAAGATGGAATACCAACGTTTGCAAGATGTGCGGCAATAGTGGCTCCCATGACTCCGGCACCGAGTACAGCAGCCTTTCGGATTTCTTTCAAGGCCATCAAAATACCTCCTTATTACATAAGTTTGGACATGTGCATTTAAAAAGAGGATTAATAAGAAAACTTTAACGCAGACCCCTGACCAGCAGTTCAAATACCGGCTCGCTCAAAGCGGTCAGGTCATATTGTTTATTAGACATGACCCAACAGGTAACGACCTCATCTATTCCACCGAATACAACTTTTCTGGCAGTTTTTGTGTCGAGGTCTTTACGGTAGAGGCCCTGTTGTATGCCTTCGTTGATCACCTCCTCAATTAATTCGAAATATCTCTTTAGCGGCCTGGAAATGCCTTCGTTTATTGCCTGATCAATCTGTCGCAATTCGATCTGGGTAACCTTAGCCTGGTCCGGTTTACCGGCCAGGGTGGTCAGGTGGTAATTAATGATTTTTTTTAATTTCTCGTTGGCATCTTGGCATTGTACCAGCTCACTGTAAAGATCCTCTACAAACCGGATCATTAAATCCTGGAAGAGGGAGACCAGGATGTCTTCCTTGTTTTTGAAGTAGATATAAACGGTGCCGTCTGCAACTCCTGCTTCGCGGGCAATATCGGCAACCCGTGTTCGATGGTAGCCGGTTCGGGCAAAGGTTTTAACGGCCGCATCAATGATGTCATGATGTTTTTCGCCGGTTCGTTTGGCCAATTTAACCCTCCCAAATTAATGAATGAAGGCTCATTCGTTTCTATTGTATACTTTTTTGAGATAATAAGCAACATTTATCGCAATTTTTTGGCGCCGCAATAAACAAGTAATAAACATAGTAATAAACATATCTAACATGCCTCTGCCCCTGGCCGGGTTCTTCAGTCCGGGAAATGAGGTTTTAGGTTATATCGATTTCCTTATTCAGTCTTCTTTCTCTTAACTTTTTCTTTTCCTGTTGTATGATGAATTTATCTATGTTAATATATAGGTGCTCTTGACGCCTGTACTGAAGGCGTTTTTATTATTAGTCATATTATTTGTGATTTACTATAAAACTTAAGCGCATGGCAAGGAGAGGAGACTAAATGTTAAAGAATACTGAAAAACAGGATAATACTAAAATTAAACTGGAAATAGAGGTGGCCGCGGCGGAAGTAGATACGGCATTGGCCAAAGCTTACCATAAAGTGGTCAAGGATGTTAACCTTCCTGGTTTTCGTAAGGGCAAGGTGCCGCGCCGCATATTAGAATCGCGATTCGGTCCCGAAGTGCTGCATGAAGAAGCTTTAGAACTGCTGGTGCCCCCTGCTTTCCAGGAAGCATTGAATGAAGCGGAGATCGATCCTATAGGGCAGCCTGAATTTGAACTGGTCCAGGTAGAAGAAGGGAAACCACTGCTTTTTAATGCCGTAGTCGAAGTAATTCCCGAGGTTGAACTGGGCGATTATAAAGGTCTGGAGGCTGAAAAGACAGAAGTGGAAGTTGATGACCTGCAGGTCGATCACCATATCTATATGCTCAGGGAGCAAAATGCCAGGCTGGTGCCAAAAGAAGAAGGTCCTGTTAAAGAAGGCGACCTGGTTACAATCGATTTTAAGGGTTTTGTAGATGGCGAACCTTTCGAAGGTGGCGAATCAGAAAATTATTCGCTGGAAATTGGTTCAAAATCCTTTATTCCCGGTTTTGAAGAACAGCTTGTCGGCGCTAACCTAGATGAAGAGAAAAAAGTAGAGGTTAAGTTTCCCGATAATTACCGGAAAGATGACGTGGCCGGAAAAGAGGCTGTTTTCGAGGTTAAAATCAAGCAGATCAAAGAAAAGCAGCTGCCTGAACTCGATGACCAATTTGTGCAGGAGGTAAGCGAATTTGATAACCTCGAAGAGATGAAGGCTGACTTAAAGGAGAAAATGCTTAAACAAGCTGAAGAAGATTCGAAAGCAAAACTAGAAGAATCCCTGATAGAACAGGTTACCGCTTCTTCGAAGACAGACCTGCCGCAAACCCTTGTTGAAAGGCAAATTGACAGGATGGTTGGAGATCTGGAAGGATACCTTCGCTACCAGGGCATGGAGTTAGATCAGTTTCTTCAGTTATCCGGAAAAACAAGGGAAGAGGTACGGGAAGACAGGCGGGAAGAAGCGGAAAAAAGAACCAGGGCGAACCTGGTTCTTGATGCAATAGCCAAAAAAGAAGGGATCAATATAGAAGATAGCGAATTAGATGAAAAGATTGAAGAGGCAGCTGCCGGTTATAACGACGACCCGGCCAGGCTCAAGGATATACTGGAAAAGCAGGGTCGACTGCCGGTTATAAAGGAAGAACTGCGTATCCGCAAAGCGATAGATTTAATGGTTGCTGAAGCGAACATTACAATGGTAAAAAATGAGAAAGACAATTTAAAAGAAGGTACAGATGCAGACCAGGAAGATAAAGTCGTGCAGGAAGATGACAAAAAGTAGTATAATAGTATTGCAGGGTATAATATAAAAGCACAGTTTAAAAAATACTGGTAGCACTACAGCGAAAGATTGCTAAATTAGCGGCGCCATGGGGACGGTTCGAGCGTCCCGGAGCGCAGCGAAGGCCAAAGGGAAGACGATGGAACCGTCCCCATGGCTTAGCGGACTCTGTTTTATAACAAAAGTTTCGCTGTAGTAGTAGAATAAATAGTTAAAAAAGTGTAAGATTACAGTTGAATACCGGTTGTAATAGAGGAGGTTTATATAATGAGTGTTTTAGTGCCTATGGTTGTAGAACAAACCAGCCGCGGAGAAAGAGCATACGATATATATTCGCGCCTGTTAAAAGATCGCATAGTATTTCTGGGCAGCCCAATAGATGACAATGTTGCCAACCTGATTGTAGCGCAGATGCTTTTTTTAGAATCTGAAGATCCCAAAAAGGATATTAATCTCTACATCAATTCCCCCGGAGGATCGGTCTATGCCGGGATGGCTATTTATGATACAATGCGCTATGTGAAGCCGGCCATCTCGACAATTTGTGTCGGCCTGGCTGCCAGTTTTGGAGCAGTTTTGCTTGCTGCGGGGGATAAGGGCAAGCGTTTTGCCCTGCCGAATTCACGGGTTATGCTGCACCAGCCGGCAGGAGGCGCCCAGGGCCAGGCTGTCGATATTGACATTCATGCCCGCGAGATTTTGAAGATACGCGAAACTCTAAATGAAATCCTGGCTGATCATACCGGTCAACCGGTTGAAACAATTGCCAGAGATACCGACCGTGACTTCTTCTTATCTGCTGAAGATGCGGCAAAATATGGTTTGATTGATGAAGTTTTATTTGACAGAAGCTAATCCTAATTATGGAGATGAGGTGAACTCTCCACATGTTTAAGTTTAACGAAGAAAAGGGACATTTGAAGTGCTCATTTTGCGGCAAGACCCAGGAACAGGTCCGCAAGCTTGTTGCCGGACCCGGGGTCTATATCTGCGATGAGTGTATTGAACTTTGCAATGAAATTATTGAAGAGGAAATTGGTGAAGATCCGGAACTGGGTTTTGTTGAACTACCCAATCCGCAGGACATCAAGAATGTGCTTGATCAATACGTAATCGGGCAGGAGCTTGCAAAGAGGAGCCTCTCCGTTGCAGTGTACAATCACTACAAAAGGATCAATGCAGGACAAAAAGTAGAAGACGTTGAACTGCAGAAGAGCAATATTGCCCTGATTGGTCCGACCGGGGTTGGCAAAACTCTCCTGGCCCAGACCCTGGCTCGCATTTTAAATGTACCTTTTGCTATTGCCGATGCCACCTCGCTAACCGAGGCCGGATATGTTGGTGAAGATGTAGAAAATATCCTGCTCAAACTGATCCAGGCTGCAGACTATGATCTGGAAAAAGCGGAAAAAGGGATCGTTTATATTGACGAGATTGATAAAATTGCCCGTAAAACGGACAATCCGTCCATTACCCGCGACGTTTCCGGTGAGGGAGTTCAGCAGGCCCTGCTTAAAATTCTTGAGGGGACGGTAGCCAGCGTCCCGCCCCAGGGTGGACGCAAGCATCCCCACCAGGAATTTATGCAAATCGATACAACAGATATCCTTTTCATCTGCGGTGGAGCCTTTGACGGCCTGGAAAAAATAATCCAGACCCGGGTAGGCAATAAGGGGATTGGATTCGGAGCCGAAGTACTAACCACCGATGACGGTAACCTCGGAGAAATCCTGAAGCAGATTCTGCCCCAGGACCTTCTTAAGTACGGCTTAATTCCCGAATTTGTAGGGAGAATTCCGGTTATCGCCACCCTTGATCCCCTGGACAGTGAAGCTTTTGTGCGCATCCTTACTGAACCACGAAATGCCCTGGTGAAGCAGTACCAGAAAATATTTGAGTTAGATGGTGTTTCTCTTGAGTTTAAAGATGGCTGCCTGGAAGCGATTGCTGAAGAGGCAATGAAGAGAAATACAGGAGCCAGGGGCTTGCGGGCTATTTTAGAAGAGATCCTGTTGGATGTAATGTTTGATGTGCCGTCCAGGGATGATATCGAACACTGTGTCATGACAAAGGAAGTTGTCACGAGCGGTGAAACTCCGATCCTGGCTACAAAGAATAAACGCAAAAAGAAAGAGGAAAGCGCATAACGGGGGTTGACGAAACAGCAGGTTGGAAAAGAGCATAAAAGGAAATAGTTGGCGGGAAGCGAATACTGTTGTCTAAAGAGCTTCTCGCTTTAACTTTTCAATATGAAAGGTGGCTTTTTATATGACTAAAAAAGAAAATTTGCCGGCTCTTCCTCTAAGAGGAGTAATGGTATTCCCAAATATGGTCCTGCATCTTGATGTTGGCAGGGAAAGTTCTATGTCTGCTATCGAACAGTCGATGCTTATAGATAACCGGATTCTGCTTGTGGCTCAGAAAGAGGCTAAGGTGGATGATCCGCAGCAGGATGACCTTTATGATGTAGGCACAGTGGCAGAAGTTAAACAGATGATTAAACTGCCCGGCGGAACAATCCGTGTTTTGGTCGAAGGATTGACAAGGGCTGAAATAGTAAACATTCTAACCGGGGAGTCGTACCTACAGGCAGAATTGAATGTTATTGAAGATGATCCTAATAAAACTGCTGAAATAGAAGCTTTGATGCGTAGCCTGTACTACCAGTTTGAGCAATATATTAAGACCAGCCGCAAAGTGCCTCCTGAAACCCTGACAACCGTATCTGAGATTAAAGAACCGGGTCGTTTTGCAGATGTAGTTGCTTCCCATCTCAGTATGAAAATCGAGCAAAAGCAGGAGATACTGGAAGCTATAGATCCAAAAGATCGTATTGAAAAACTCACTCATATTATGAGCAGAGAGATGGAGATTTTAGATATAGAACGCAAAATTAACCTGCGGGTTCGTAAGCAGATGGAGAAGACCCAGAAGGAATATTACCTGCGCGAACAGATGAAAGCGATTCAACAGGAACTCGGGGAAAAAGATGAGCGGATGGCTGAAGCTGAAGAGTATCGTGAAAAAATTGCCGAGGCTAATCTGCCGGAGGAAGTTGAGGAAAAAGCGCTTAAAGAGGTCGAACGGCTGGAGAAAATGCCTCCTGCTGCAGCGGAAGGAACTGTAATCAGGACCTATTTAGATTGGCTGCTTGAACTGCCCTGGACGCTGGAAACTGCAGACCGCCTTGATCTTGACCGGGCCGAAGAAATACTGGATGAAGATCACTACGGTCTCGATAAAGTCAAAGAAAGGATTATCGAGTACCTGGCGGTGCGGCAGCTGGCAGATCAATTAAAAGGTCCGATTCTGTGCCTGGTGGGTCCCCCGGGGGTCGGAAAAACCTCGCTGGCAAAATCGGTAGCCAGGGCCCTGGAGCGTAATTTTGTCCGTATTTCACTGGGTGGTGTGCGTGATGAGGCTGAAGTTAGGGGACACAGGCGAACCTATATTGGCGCTCTGCCCGGTCGGATTATCCAGGGTATGCGCCAGGCTAAATCGAAGAACCCTGTCTTTCTGATGGACGAAATCGACAAGATGTCCACAGATTTCAGGGGTGACCCTTCGGCGGCCCTGTTGGAAGTGCTCGACCCTGAACAGAATAACAGTTTCAGCGATCACTATATAGAGATTCCTTACGACCTATCCCAGGTAATGTTTATTACCACGGGGAATACATCTTATAATATTCCTCAGCCGCTGCTTGACAGGATGGAATTGATCCATATTCCCGGTTATACAGAGGAAGACAAGGTGGAAATAGCGCGCCAGTACCTGATTCCCAAGCAGCTTAAAGAACACGGGTTGACCGAGAAAAACCTGGAAATATCAGAAGGTTCGCTGCGGCGGGTAATTCGTGAATATACCAGGGAAGCAGGGGTGCGTAACCTTGAACGGAGCATTTCTGCAATTTGCCGTAAGGTTGCCCGGGAAGTAGTTAAAGATCGAAAGAAACATATCAAGCTTACAGGACAAAATTTGCAAAAATACATGGGTATTCCGCGCTACCGCTACGGGGCAGCGGAAAAACATGACGAAATCGGGGTGGCTACCGGTCTGGCCTGGACCGAAAGCGGTGGAGACCTGCTCTCTATTGAAATAACCCTGATGAAGGGCAAGGGCAAAATGACCCTGACCGGCCAGCTTGGCGATGTGATGCAGGAATCAGCCAAGGCAGCAATGAGCTATATCCGTTCGCGGGCAGAGTCGCTGGGACTGGATGAAAACTTTTACGAGGAGATAGATATCCATATTCATGTTCCGGAAGGCGCTATTCCCAAGGACGGCCCTTCGGCAGGTATAGCCATGGCTACTGCCCTCGCTTCCGCCCTGACCAGGATGCCGGTCAGGAATGATGTGACCATGACCGGTGAAATAACGCTTCGCGGGCGTGTTCTGCCGGTAGGAGGAGTAAAAGAAAAAATGCTTGCCGCCCACCGTGCCGGAATAAAATACATGCTAATGCCGGCGGAAAACCGCCGTGATTTAAGCGACATTCCTCAGAATGTTAAGCGCAAGGTAGAAGTTAAAATGGTTGAACATATGGATGAAGTACTTGAAATGGCCCTGGCAAAACCGGATACAGGCGGGGATGATGAGCAAAAGGTAAGAGATATAAAGGAAAGCGGGCTCAACCTGCCTGAAGGCCGCCAGGATACCGATACCCCTGTCCAGCATTAGGCCCCTTACGTTTATCATTACCATGATGGCATCTGGCAGATATATTTAATTGGGTTTTATATTGTTTGTAGGGGCACGGCGTGCCGTGCCCGGGTAGTATGCCTGGCCTTACGGTTTATGATTACCATGTTTTGTTCTACAATGAATTTGTAGGGGCACGGCGCTGCCGTGCCCGGTTAGGGATGTTCGGGCATGGCACGCCATGCCCCTACGGTTGGGTATTTTGAGGGTTATGCTGGCAATGGTGTGGTATTGACACGCCATGCCCCTACGGTTGGGGGTAACGGGTGCCACACGGGTTTAAATGCAGGCTTTGCTAAAACCTGCAGATGTTTATAATATTTAGGTTATAGAAAAAATGTTTGTTATATACAGGTGTTTTTAATTTGTAGGGGCACGGCGCTGCCGTGCCCGGGTAGAATGCCCGGCCTTACGGTTTATGATTACCATGTTTTGTTCTGCAATGAATTTGTAGGGGCACGGCGCTGCCGTGCCCGGGTAGTATGCCCGGCCTTACGGTTTATGGTTACCATGTTTTGTTTTACATTGCATTTGTAGGGGCACGGCGCTGCCGTGCCCGCCTTGAAAAGGATGAACAAATGAAAATTAGAGAGGCTTCATTAAAAGCCGCAGCATATAATGTAAGCGACTTTCCAAACTGGGATTATCCCGAAATTTCATTTATCGGTCGTTCCAATGTTGGCAAATCGTCACTGCTTAATAAATTGATCGGTCGTAAAAACCTGGCCCGGACCAGTTCTACGCCCGGTAAAACCAGGGGGCTATATTTTTACCTCTTAAACGAAAAACTCTGTTTTGTTGACCTGCCCGGATATGGCTACGCGAAGGTTTCCAAAAAAGAACGGGAACGCTGGGCGCCGATTATCGAAGATTACCTGGGGGACAGGGTCAACCTGCGCGGTTGTCTGCACCTTATTGACTGCCGCCACGAACCTTCAGAATCGGACCGGTTAATGTCCGATTGGCTGCGCGCACATACAATAAATACAATAACCGTGGCTACGAAAGCTGATAAGCTATCCAGGAACGCCCTAAACAAACAGCTAAATGTTATACGTAAAGGTCTCGGTTTTTTTGAAGATGATCTGCTGCTCCCATTCTCTGCCCGCACCGGCGAAGGACGGGAACAGCTTTGGAAAGCGATCAAAGGTTTGCTTTAAAGGAGGAACTTAACTTGCCGGTAGCTGGAATTGATGTCGGATCTCTTACTGCAGAAGTTGTTTTGCTGGAGCGGGGAGAGGTTATGCACTACGTGATTATGCCAACAGGAGCGAATAGTAAAACTGCCGCAGAAAAAGCGATAGATACTGCCCTGGAAGCGGTAGATCTAAAACGTTCCGCTTTAGAATTTGTCGTGGCGACTGGTTACGGCCGGATCAGTATAGATTTTGCCGATAAGCGGATTACCGAGATAACCTGCCACGGTCGGGGAGCGTTTTTTTTAAACCCTGCCGTACGGACAGTAATTGATATCGGCGGACAGGACAGTAAAGTGATCAGGTTAAGTGAAAAAGGAAAAGTTTTAGATTTTGCCATGAATGATAAATGTGCTGCCGGAACCGGTCGTTTTTTGGAAGTAATGGCCCAGGCTCTTGAGGTTGAACTGGCCGGTCTTGCCGACTTAAGCAGGCAGGCTAAAAGTACGGTATCAATCAGTAGTATGTGTACCGTTTTTGCTGAGTCGGAGGTAGTTTCTTTAATTGCCCGGGGGCTGCCGCGTGAAGACATTGCCCGCGGCTTGCACCAGTCTATTGCCGATCGGACTGCAGGGATGGTTCACAGGATCGGTCTCGAAGAAGCCCTGATGATTACCGGTGGAGTAGCTAAGAATGCGGCGGTTGTCGAGGCTCTCAATGAAAAGCTTAAAACTGATATCATTGTTCCCGAAGAGCCGCAAATAGCCGGAGCACTCGGAGCTGCCCTGCTGGCGGAAGAGGAACTCAGACAGTAACGCAGGTCTCCTTGTCTTTTCGACGAACGCTGAAAGCAGGGGACCGGTTATTTTATGACTGCCCGCGGTTTTATGACTGCCGACTTTATCCCGACTTCCAGCTCCAAGCTGTGAAAATTGGAGGCTGACTTATGGAACTGGCTTACGGTCACGAAAGTGTAAACTTGCAGCTTCCGCCCGATGTTCCCTGCGAAGTTTTGCAGACAAACCCCGGAAAACCCCTGCCCGATCCGAAAAAAGAGCTGCTGGAAGCCCTGCGTTCCCCGATTGCTTCACCTCCTCTTCATAAAATTGTGCGCTCGGGAGAAACTGTTTGCCTGTTGGTTAACGACCCTACCAGGGCAGCCCGCAGCGATTTCTTTATCCCTGTTTTGATTGAAGAACTGTTAAATGCAGGAATCAGGGAAAGTGATATATTTATCGTTTTTACCAACGGCACACACCGTTTTCTGGAGTCACATGAAATGGAAAGCCTCGTTGGCAGGGAAGCCGCCTCAAAGATTGCAATGTTTAATCATGACAGCAAAAACAGCAAAGAACTGGTCTTTTTGGGAAGCACCTCATTTAACACTCCGGTATATATTAATAAAAAAGTTATGGAAGCTGATCGGCGGATTTTAACCGGCAGCGTGGTTCATCATTTTTTTGCCGGTTTTGGGGGCGGCCGCAAAGCCCTGGTTCCCGGGGTGGCAGGTTGGGATACAATTCAGATCAATCACAGTCGGCTTTTCGATGAGCGGGCTCAAAGCGGCAGGCTGGAAGGCAATCCGGTTCATGAAGACCTGCTTGAAGCTGCCCGGATGGCTGGGGCAGATTTTCTCTTAAATACAGTTCTTGATCATAATAGCGAGATCCTGGGAATCTACGCCGGGGATATGATAGAGGCGCACCTGGAAGCTTGCTCCATGGTTGAGCAGGTTAACGGGGTTGCAGTTGATAAGCTTGCCGATGTTGTTATTTCATCCTGCGGCGGTTATCCGAAAGATATTAATGTTTACCAGGCCCATAAAACGCTCGATAATGCCATGAAGGCGCTGAAAAAGAGAGGTCGGGTTATTCTCGTGGCTCGTTGTAATGAAGGGATCGGTTCAGAAGCTTACGAGCAGTGGGCCGCCAAAAGATTAACCCTTCCTGAACTGGAAGCGGCCCTGCGAAAGAATTTTGCCCTGGGCGGACATAAGGCTTTTACCATGGCCAGGTTGCTGCAGAGGGGCAGGGTTTATCTTGTTTCAGATCTTGATTTCGAAAAAGCACAAATGCTGGGGTTTATCCCCGTAAATTCTCTTGAAGAAGCAGTGGCTGAAGTGTATAAGAAGCAAAAAGACCTTTTCACTTATGTTATTCCACGGGGCTCGATTGTGGTCCCTCGGGAAAAAAGATAGGCTCTATAACCAAAAAGTGTCAATGATTTAGCAGCAATTAACCTGCGCCAGGCAGGATAACGTTGAAAAGACTGGGTCTTAAAGATCGTCATCATCTAACTGCCTGTTATTCACCGATAACGTGGTCCAATTTATTCCGACGCAGGGTTATATGAATTTGCCTGCCGAGAAAAATAGCCAGGGCTGCTTTAAATAAATCCAGTGGTAAAAAAGGGATAACTCCCACGAGTAGAGCCTGCCCTGCGCTGTAACCCATGATCAGGCTGAGCTGGGCAGCTCCGCAAATATAGATTATAGCCAGTGCGCTGATCATGGCGAGCGCTGTTCTATAAATTGAGGAAAGCTCATTATCTTTAATAATCGAGGCTGTTATATATACTGCGGGAACAAAGCCCCACAGGTATCCACCCGTCGGACCGGTCAGCATGTAAAGCCCCCCGCGGGCCAGCGAGAAAACCGGAGCTCCTGACGCACCGAGCAGCAGGTAAGCGGTGACCGCTAAAACAGCAGCACGCCTTCCCAGCAGTAATCCTGCAAGCAGTATGCCGATTACCTGACCGGTAAAAGGGACCGGGCTAAAAGGCAGGGGAACGGCTATCTGGGCTAATATGGCAATTAATGCAGTAAAAAGGGCGCTGACAGTCAATTTTTGAAGTAAATACCTGTTTAGTTGATAATGTTTAGATAAGTTCGCCATAATTTACGGTGTAGATCTCTCCCCTGTTGTCCTGGATCTGGAGGGCGCCCTCTCTTGTCAGCAAAATGGCTTTTCCCTGCAGTAATCCTCCCTTCCAGCTGAGAGTGACTTTTTGTCCCAGGGTGACATTATATTTTTTCCAGGTCATATAAAAAGGAGGAAATCCCTCATTGAAGAAAATGTTAAAAGCCCTGACGAGGTTATCGCGGATGGCTACAATAATATCTGTCCGGTTGAAATATTCGCCACTCTCTATGTGCAGCGAAGTGGCTACTTTTCTCAGTCCTTTCGGGAAATCCTGCTGCTGCTGGTTAATATTTAAGCCGATACCGACTATCAGGTATTCAATTTTGTCCAGTTCTCCTTTTAGCTCTGTAAGTATCCCGCCGACCTTTTTATCCTTAAGCAAAAGATCATTGGGCCATTTAACTTTCAGGGGCAGGTTATAGTGATTGTTAATCAGGTTGGCCAGTATTGCAGCAGTAACCAGGGTAACAGGAGCAGCCTGAGATGGAATTAGCATCTGGGGGCGCAGTATAATTGAAAGCCAGATTCCGCTTGCTGCCGGGGAAAACCAGCTGCGGCCGAGACGCCCCCTGCCTTCCAGCTGTTCTTCAGCAACTACAGTGCTGTAATTTGGAGCGCCATCGTCGGCCAGCCGGCGGGCGACCCGGTTAGTTGAATCGACTGAATGGTAGTAATAAATGCTGCTGTCTTCGAGTTTTTTTGCTTCCAAAAAATCAGGTTCTTTCTCCAGACGGTAGCCGCGATTTGGAACGGCATTGATTCGATAACCGTCTTTGCGCAGTTCCCGGATTTGTTTCCAGACAGCAGCGCGGCTGATGCCAAGACCACTGCTCAGTAAATCGCCTGGTAAATATTGCTCCTGGTTTTCACGTAACCGGGCCAGGATTGCTTCTCTGCTTTTCCCCATTTGTTCACCATGTGGCACTTTTTTTTAATCTAAATTAAATAATAAACCTGAATTAACCTAATGTCAACCCACTTAAAGGCGTATTTGGTTTACAATAGCAAATATCAGGCTCGTATTTTTTTTATAATTGGCTCTTATGATATTATTGGGAGCATTAAAAATCTCAAATGAACAATATGATGCAGAATAAAGCCGGAAAGAAAAAGGCGCAGTTATCTTTAACTGCGCCCAGCAATATATATAAAAAGAGGGGGTCAACTCACTTAATAGTATAGTGCTGCAATATTACAGGAATATTACAAACAGATATTTTTTTGGTTACATTCTTAATAAACGATCTTACATATTTAACAAACCAAAATAAAGTGGTATTATTGATGGGGTTACCGTTTGATAAAAAATTAACGAGGAGGATCATTAATGTCGGTAGAGGTTGAGCAGGAAAAGAAACAAGATAATACCCTGGTAGCAACGCTGTCCATGGTCAGGCAGGCAATTGACCTGGCTGAATTATCTCCAGAGGTTTATGAACATTTAAAAACTCCAATGCGGTTTGTTGAAGTGGCTATTCCTGTCGAGATGGAAGATGGCAGCACCAGGGTTTTTACCGGCTACCGTTGTCAACATAATAACGTATTTGGACCATATAAAGGCGGGTTGCGTTACCACCCGGATGTAACAATTGACAGTATCAAGGCTCTTTCGATGTGGATGACCCTGAAGTGTTCACTGGTGGGAGTGCCTTTTGGCGGAGCCAAGGGAGCAATTGTCTGTGACTCCCAGCAGTTAACCGTAAAGGAAAAGGAAAGAATGACCCGCAGTTATGTTCGCTCGCTTGGTTCTATCCTCGGACCGGAAACAGATATCCCTGCGCCTGATGTTTTTACCGATGCCCAGACAATGGCCTGGATTGCAGATGAATACAGCAGTAATATGCGCGAGCCTTCTTTCGGTGTGGTTACCGGAAAACCTCTCGCTGTCGGCGGATGTGTCGGCAGGAATGAAGCAACCGGCAGGGGCGTATTCTTCGTTGCCAGGGAAGCAGCGAAGGCATTCAACATTCCCTTTGAAGATGCACGCATTGCCATCCAGGGGTTTGGTAACGTCGGGAGCAATGCCGCTAAATTATTTGCAGATTCAGGCTGCTCTGTCATTGCCGTAAGCGATGTAAGCGGTGGTGTTTACAACAAAGAAGGTCTCGATATATGCAAACTCATTGATCATGTAGAAAGAACAGGTTATGTCAAAGGATTCCCGGATTCCCAGGCTATTGACAACCAGGAACTGCTTGCTGTAGATTGCGATATTCTTGTGCCGGCCGCCCTCGAAAACCAGCTTACCGAAAGCAATGCGGCTGATGTCAAGGCAAAAATTGTTGTTGAAGGCGCAAACGGCCCGACAACACCCGAAGCAGATAAGATACTCAAGGAGAATAAGGTTCTTGTAGTACCGGATATTCTGGCCAACAGCGGCGGGGTTACCGTGTCTTATTTTGAATGGGTTCAGAATAACTATGGTTTCCGCTGGGATCTGGCTACAGTCAACCGGCGATTGGAAGAAAAAATGGCGGAAGCTTTTAAAATGGTTTATCATTATTACTGTGAAAAATGTGTTGACTCCGATATGAGAACCGGGGCGTATATGTATTCGATTAAGCGGTTGGCCGAAGCAATGCATTTCAGGGGCTGGCTGAATGATAAAAATGGCAAGTATTAGAAACTTATTTGTATAAGTGGAACTGTAAGCCTGTTTCTTCTGACAGGGTGAAGTTTAAAATGATAAGTGGTATATAAATCGATTCCGATGAGGAGGAGATATTAACCTTGGCTCAGGCTAGAAAAAAAAGTATAAAGGCCGACCTGGTCATTAACCGGACTTTTTGTAAAGGTTGTGGTGTATGTATAGCTTTCTGTCCAAAGGAAGCTCTTTTTATGGATAATTACGGAAAAGCGGACAAGGATATGAAAAAATGCACTGCCTGCGGTGTTTGCGAAACATTCTGTCCCGATTTTGCAATTTCGCTGGTGAAGAGGAGGCTTTCAAAAGATGCCGGAGACAAAACCGGTCCTGATGCAAGGCAATGAAGCCTGTGCAGCAGGAGCAATTAATGCCGGTGTTCGTTTCTATGCCGGTTATCCGATTACTCCCTCAACGGAAGTTGCCGAGCAAATGGCAGCCAGGTTGCCGGAAATCGGTGGTGTTTTTATTCAGATGGAAGATGAAATAGCCAGTATGGCTGCCGTTATCGGTGCATCCATTGGCGGGATGCGAACCCTGACTGCTACAAGCGGACCGGGTTTTTCTTTAAAACAGGAAAATTTGGGCTATGCTATTATGGCAGAAATTCCCTGTGTGGTTGTCAATGTTCAGCGCATGGGCCCGAGCACCGGGGTTCCTACTGCACCTGCCCAGGGTGACGTTATGCAGGCCCGTTGGGGCACGCATGGAGACCATCCAATTATAGTTTTCTGCCCGGCTTCAGTTTACGAGTCTTATTACCTGACCATAGCTGCGGTGAACTTAAGCCAGAAACTAAGGCAGCCGATTATTGTTTTGCTCGATGAGGTAATCGGCCATATGCGAGAAAAGGTCCTGATTCCGGAAGGGAAACTGATGGTTGAAAGGTCCAGTGACAAAGATGTGCCATCAGACTATAAACCATACGATGAAAAAGGGATCGCCCCGCTGGTGCCATTTGGTTTTGGCCATTATTACCATGTTACAGGTCTCTTTCATGATCAGTATGGTTTCCCCACGGGAGACCCCCCGCAGGTTGAACGGGCTCTTGATCGCATTCATGAAAAATTGGAAAAATATCGGGATGAGATTGTCCTGACAAACTATATCGGCCATAAAGAACCGCGCGTAGCTGTTGTGGCATATGGCTGCACAGTTCGCTCTGCAAGGGCAGTAGTGAAGAAAGCATACTGGCAGAACAGGATGCCGGTTGGCTTGTTGAGCCTGCAAACCGTCTGGCCTTTCCCGGCCGAAGAAATTGAAGCGCTGGCCAAAAAGGTAGACGTAATTATTGTTCCCGAAATGAATATGGGTCAGCTTGTCGGTGAAGTTGAGCGTTATGCCCGCGGTGAGGCTAAAGTGGTTCCCCTTAATCGTTATGACGGAGAAATGATCAGTCCGGATCAAATATCTGAGGAAGTCGGGAGGTGGCTGTAATGGAACAGTTAACCCAGGATTTTTTAAGAACGAAAAAACTACCTCACATCTGGTGTCCCGGTTGCGGAAACGGCATTGTTACTGCTGCGCTGGTCAGGGCTATAGAACGAACGGGTTTTGATCAGAAAGATGTTGTTATTGTTTCAGGTATCGGTTGTTCTTCACGGGCAGCGGGTTACCTGAATTTTAACACCCTCCATACCACCCACGGACGGGCGCTTGCTTTTGCAACCGGCTTGAAAATGGCCCGGCCCGAGCTTAAGCTATTTGTGATTATGGGTGATGGTGACTGCAGCGCCATCGGCGGCAATCACTTTATCCATTCGGCACGAAGAAATATTGACTTAAATGCAATAGTAGTAAATAACCATATTTATGGAATGACCGGAGGCCAGCACTCGCCCCTGACACCAACAGGTAAAAAAGCGACAACAGCTCCGGGCGGGACTCTGGAACCAGCATTTGACCTGCTCAAACTGGCCAGGGGAGCAGGAGCTACTTTTGGGGCCAAGGGCAATGCTGCACAGCCGCGGCAGCTTGAGCAGCTAATAATCAGGGCTGCCAATCATAAGGGATTTTCTGTAGTTGAAGCCCTTTCTCCATGTCCCATAGCTTATGGAAGGCGTAATAAGTTAGGTGGCGCAGTCGATATGCTGCGAGAGATGAAAGAAAAAAGTATATCGGTTGAACGAGCAGCTAATATGGACGAAGCGGAGCTGGAGGATAGAACTATAAACGGAGTGCTGTTCTCTGATGATGCTCCCGAGTATGCCGAAGCATATTACCGGTCTATCGGTAAAGATATCGGCTAAAAAGCGGAGGGATTCCTTTGGGAAACAGGCAGGAAATATTGCTAACCGGTGCCGGGGGTCAGGGTTTGATTCTTGCATCTATCGTGCTGGCGGCGGCAGCAGTTGAAGACAACAAAAATGTGGTTCAGACTCAATCTTACGGTCCGGAAGCAAGGGGAGGGGCCAGCATGGCCGGGGTAATTATTGATGTAGATACCATTGAGTATCCCAAGGTAACGAAACCCACCGTCTTGCTTTGTATGAACCAGACTTCTTTTAACAAGTACCTTCCTAAAGTTGAGCCGTCCTGTATTATTATTGCTGATTCCACTTTTGTCAGCGGCTCATACAGTGAAGAATACAAAGTGCAGTTGTATCCTATTACCCGCTCAGCCAAAGAAGAACTGGGAAAAGAAGTTGTTGCCAACATGCTTGCCCTGGGTGTAATAAATGCAGCAAGCGGACTGGTTGATCGGGAAATTTTCAGGGGAAGCATCTTTAAGTTTGCGCCCAAGGGAAGCGGTGAGCTTAATCAAAAAGCTTTCGACCTGGGCTACCGCCTTTATGAAGAGGGTTCCGGGCAGGATATCGAAGCATCTGCTCAAACACCCCGGCAATAAGTTTAGCTGTTTTAACAGGCATTATATCATTATGATGGCTCACCATTGATATTGTGGGAGCCATCTGTTTTTTTATCCAGGTTTTGAGCTGTTTTAAAAAATGCAGTAAAAATCTGTCCCGAACGCCTAATTGCCGGCTTCCCCAGGTATTTATTTCAGTTCAAGTTAGCTGGCAGTTTATTTAGGTGAACTGACCTTGTATTTGATCAAGCACAGAAGTATAATTGTTTAGTATCAGTCTTAGAAGGTGCTAATAATTGTAATCAGGGTTTGTTTTTACTTCTGACGGCGAATCCTGTTAATGATGAGGTGACTATATGTCTGAAAAAATGCTGCCCCCTGTTTACGATCCTGCTGTGGTCGAAACAGAAAGATACCAATTCTGGCTTGACGGAGAATTTTTTAAAGCTGCCCGCGATACCGATCGTACTCCTTATACAATAGTAATTCCTCCACCCAATGTAACGGGTTCGCTGCATATGGGGCATGCCCTTAATAATACTATTCAGGATATTTTAATCCGCTGGAAGCGTATGCAGGGCTATGACACTCTCTGGCTGCCGGGGAGTGATCATGCCGGTATTGCGACCCAGAATGTTGTTGAGAAGCATCTGGCTGAAGAGGGCGTGAGCAGCAGCGATCTGGGTCGTGAAGCATTCCTTGAAAAAGTATGGCAGTGGAAAGACACTTACCATGCTCGTATTACAAGGCAGCTCTATCGCCTGGGGGTTTCATGCGACTGGTCGCGCGAGCGTTTTACCATGGATGAAGGCTGTTCCAGGGCAGTGCGCAAGGTCTTTGTTGATCTCTACCGGCGGGGTTTGATATATCGTGGCGATTACATGATTAACTGGTGCCCCCGCTGTCATACAGCCCTTTCAGATATAGAGGTTGAGCACGAAGAAGAAGCCTCTTCCATAACTCATCTCCGTTATCCCCTTAAAGACGGTTCTGGCTCAATTACGGTGGCGACAACCCGTCCCGAAACAATGCTCGGGGATAGCGGTGTGGCAGTCCATCCCGAAGACAGGCGTTACAAGGAACTGCAGGGAAAGATAGTTATTCTGCCCCTTCTAAACAGGGAGATACCTGTAGTGGCCGATGATTTTGTAGATCCCGAATTTGGAAGCGGAGCGGTAAAGGTTACGCCCGGTCATGATCCGAACGATTTTGCGATCGGTCAGCGGCATAATCTTGAAGTGATCAAGGCTATTGATGAAGACGCGAAAATGACCGAAGCAGCCGGGCCTTACCGGGGATTGGACCGCTATGAGTGCCGCAATAAGGTAATTGAAGATCTTCAGGCGATGGGCCTGGTTGAAAAAACAGAAGAACACGATCACTCCCTGGGGCGCTGCCAGCGCTGTCAGACTGTTGTTGAGCCATTAATATCGAGGCAGTGGTTTGTAAAGATGAAGCCCCTGGCTGAGCCTGCCCTGGAAGCGGTTAAGGATGAAAGAACCCGGTTTGTTCCCCCCCGGTTTACCCGTATTTACGAGAACTGGCTTGAAAATATCCGGGACTGGTGTATATCACGCCAGATCTGGTGGGGCCACCGTATACCGGCCTGGTATTGTGACTGCGGCGAGCTCATTGTTGATTATACTGAACCGCAAAGCTGCCCTTCTTGCAATAGTAACAAGCTGGAGCAGGACTCCGACGTTTTAGACACCTGGTTCAGCTCAGCACTCTGGCCTTTTTCCACTCTCGGCTGGCCTGAGCAAACTCCTGATTTGGAGCATTTCTACCCTACTTCAGTCCTGGTTACAGCCTACGATATAATATATTTTTGGGTGGCCCGCATGATGTTTATGGGCCTTGAATTTATGAAAGAGGTTCCCTTTCACACGGTCTATATCACAGGTTTGGTTCGTGATCCCCTGGGCCGCAAGATGAGCAAATCCCTCGGTAACGGAATCGATCCCCTGGAAGTGATTGAGAATTACGGGGCTGACACCCTGCGTTTTACCCTGGTTACCGGCCAGGCTCCCGGTAACGACCAGCGCTTCCGGCAGGAAGGTGTTGAGGCAGGGCGTAACTTTGCCAACAAGATCTGGAATGCTTCGCGCTTTGTTCTGATGAATTTAACGGATGAAGGTGAAAACGAGCCTTCATTTGCAGCTTTTAACTCCGAAAACCTGCCTGATACTTTGAATCGTGCCGATCGCTGGATACTGCATCGTTATAATGAAACATTGCAAAAAGTCACTAGACTGCTTGAAAAATATGAACTGGGGGAAGCAGCCCGCCTTACTTACGAGTTTCTCTGGAACGATTTTTGTGATTGGTATGTTGAGCTTAGCAAGCATTATCTTTACATGAAGGACAGCAGTGCCCGGGTTGATGCCGACCGTGAGCGTACCCGCAGCCTGCTTGTTTACCTTCTAGATGGGGTAATGCGTCTTCTGCATCCCTTTATGCCTTTTATTTCCGAGGAAATATGGCAGCAGCTGCCATATCGTAATGATGCTGCCCTAATTGTCTCTTCCTGGCCTTTGGCAAATGAAAAGTTTACTTTTACTGAGGAGGCCTCTGATATGGCCATGTTACAGGAAGTGGCCCGGGCCATTAGGAATTTGCGCAGCCAGGTCCAGCTTCCGCCGGGTAGAACAACCGCTGTAATTATCAGGGCCGGTGGAAAAGTTGCTGCCTGTCTTGAAGAAGAAAGTCATCATTTAAGCAGGCTTGCTTTTGCCGAACCTCTGACCATCAAGCCGGAAGTTAAAAAACCAAAACAGGCCCTGACTGCAATTATCGGTGAAGGAATTGAAGTATATCTGCCCCTGGAAGGTGTAATTGATCTCGAAGCAGAAACAGCCCGCCTCGAAAAAGAACTTGCCCAGCTGCTTGATGAAATTAAGAAAACCGAGGGTAAGCTTAATAATGATGGGTTTATGCAGAAGGCGCCTGCTGAGGTTATCGCCAAAGAAAAAGCCCGCCGTAAGGATCAGGAAGACAGGCTGGTCAAGTTGAAGCAGAGATTACAGGAGCTGAAGCAGGCCGATGAGTAACAGGGAAAAAAGCTATAATGAAGACCTGGAATGGATCCATGGTTTGGGGCGCTTTGGAATTAAGCCGGGGCTTGAACGTATTACTGCCCTGCTGGAACATCTGGGCAATCCTCATCACAGTTTGCACTTTGTTCATATTGCCGGAACCAATGGCAAGGGGTCCACAGCGGTTATGCTTGCCTCCATGCTGCGTACTGCGGGTTATGAGGTCGGTCTCTATACCTCGCCCTACCTGCTTTCTTTTACAAACAGAATGTCGGTAAATGGGGCAGATATTAACCAGGATGAATTAATCGAACTGGTTGGTCTGACCCGCCCCCTGGTGGAAAAGATTAGCTCTGACCCGATGCTGGGAGCCCTTACAGAGTTTGAAGTGGTTACCGCCCTGGCCCTGACCTACTTTGCCCGCCGGGAAGTAGACCTGGTGGTCCTTGAAGTTGGCCTTGGCGGCAGGCTTGATGCCACCAATGTAGTAACGCCTCTTTTAAGCATTGTTACCAACGTCAGCCTTGAACATACGGAAGTCCTCGGCGATACCGTCGAAAAGATAACCGCTGAAAAAGCAGGTATCATCAAACAGGACAGGCCCCTGCTTACAGCAGCCGAAGATCCCCTGGTTGTAGCTGTCCTAAAGCAGCGCTGTCAGATGCTTAATGCTTCTTTTAACCGGGTTTATTTTTCAAAAGACGGTGAGGCTGATCTGCCTGTTGATAAACCATATGCTGTCCTGAAAAATATAAGCGAAGACGGGCAGTATTTTTCTTATCGTGGTTACGGGCTGCAGCTTGAAAATGTATTTATACCTCTGCGCGGAGCTTACCAGGTTATCAATGCTGCAACTGCACTGGCTGCAGTAGAGCTTTTGGAGAAAGAAGGCTTTCCTGTTGCATCAGAATCACTTCGCAAAGGTCTTTCATCAACGGTTTGGCCCGGCCGGCTTGAACTGCTGGACAGGGCACCGCTGTTGATTATGGATGGAGCGCATAACCCGAAAGCTATTGAAAAACTTTCTGAAGCCCTGCCTTCCTATTTTAGTTACAAAAAATTAATCCTGGTTATCGGCATGCTTGCCGATAAAGATACCGCGGCAATGCTTAAGCATATTTTACCCCTGGCCGACACTGTTATATTTACCAGGCCGGTTTTGCCCAGGGCAGCTGATCCGGCAGAACTTGCCGCCTTTGCCGCCGATCACTTTAACCTGCAAAAAGAACATTATACAATTGAGGAACACGGAGCAGCGCTTGAAAAAGCCCTGCAGCTGGCCGGCCCGGAAGACGCAGTCCTGGTGACCGGCTCTCTTTACACGGTCAGTGACATCCGGTCGTACTATGAGCGTAGATTGAGGAAGGAAGAAGTGTAAATTCTTGAAAAAATTTTATTAACAGCCATATTTTTAATCGCTTCTAATTTATAGAGTTTTTGTAACTGTTCAGCCCGATACGCCCTGGTTAATGATAAGCCGTGCCTATGGGGACGGTTCGAGCGTCACCGAAGCGAAGCGGAGGTCCGAAGGGCAGACGATGGAACCGTCCCCTTGGCAC
>SKZS01000195.1 GCA_007127255.1 Syntrophomonadaceae bacterium
AATAACAGCATCCTTAATTGACAGCAGGCTGCCTACGTGCTACCGTATTACTATTCATGCCGAAGATGATCGGTTAAAACAAACCGGGAGCATATCAACAAAAAATGAGATGGGAGCGAGTAACATGAACAAGTTAAAATTGGGCCTGCCGGCCGGCAGCCTTCAAAACACTACCCTTGAAATGTTTAAAAAAGCCGGCTACAATATCCAAATCGGGGAACGCTCATACTACCCTTATATCGATGATGAAGAAATTGATTGCGTTCTGATGCGGGCCCAGGAAATACCGAAATATGTGGAAGAAAGGGTTCTCGATGTTGGCCTGACCGGGAAAGACTGGATCATCGAAACGGCAGCCGATGTTAAGGAACTAACCGATCTAAACTATTCGAAGCGCGGTCTCCGGCCGGTGCGGCTGGTCCTGGCTGTTCCCCAGGATTCGGATATCCAAAAGGTTGAAGAACTTGAAGGAATGCGCATTGCTACAGAGCTGGTTGAAAGCACCAGGAGTTACCTTAAAGAAAAAGGGGTTAGTGCCACGGTTTCTTTTTCCTGGGGGGCAACAGAAGTCAAGCCTCCCCTTCTGGCTGACGCCATCGCCGAACTGACTGAGACAGGTCGTTCACTGAAGGCGAATCAACTGCGAATCATTGAAACGATCCTTGTTTCTACACCCAGGGTTATAATGAACCACGACAGTTATAATGATTCCTGGAAAAGAAAAAAGGTAGAGCGGATGGTAACCCTTTTAAAGGGAGCGCTGCTGGCCGAACAGAAGGTTATGCTAAAGATGAATGTGCACAGCAGCAAATTAGATAAAGTGATCGAGCTGCTTCCCGCCCTGCGCAAACCAACCATTTCCAACCTTTGTGCGGAGGAATGGGTAGCCGTGGAAAGTGTTGTTGACGAGAAAACAGTTCGGTCATTGATTTGTGAACTGCAGGATGCCGGTGCAGAAGGTATCCTTGAATTTCCAATGAACAAAATTATTCCTTAAGAACAAAGAAAAAGAGGGGTGTGTTAGTTATGGAAGAGAAGAAGCAGGCACTAAGTGAGCGCTTGCAGGTTGCATTAAAACCGCAAATTCTAATCGGGTTAATTGTTCTCCTTGCAGCCGCGGTTATAGTTTTATCGGTTATGCTGGTCCGGCAGCCGGGTCAGGTTGTGGCAAAGATTAACGGAGAGCCGATTATGCAAGATGAACTATTTGAATTAATGTATGCCCAGGGTGGGCAGGAGATGCTTGATCAGTTAATTACCAGGAAGTTGCTATTACAGTTTGCTGAAAGTGAAAATATCACAGTTAGTGAAGAGGAACTTGAAGCAGAAATTAAATCTATAATTGACGAGAGTTTCCAGGGGGAACAAGAGCAATTTGAAATGGTTCTCGAACAATATGGTATCAGCCTTGATGCTTTTAAGGAAGATGCCCGCCTTAATCTGCTGGTTCGCAAGATAGCCATGGAAAAAATTGACACTTCCGAGGAGAGTGCTCGCCAGTTCTTCGAAGATCGCAGCCACCTCTTTGCTCAGGAGGAAGAAATAGAAGCGAGGCACATCCTGGTTGAAAGCGAAGCCGAAGCGGAGGAAGTATTGGCTCTCATTGAAGAAGGGGAAGATTTTGCCTCCCTTGCCGCAGAGTATTCTATAGATCCTTCCAACCGGGAAGATGGCGGAAATCTTGGCTTTTTTAGCCGCGGCATGATGGTAGATGCATTTGAGGAAGAGGCCTTCTCTCTTGAGATTGGTGAAATCGGAGGCCCTGTTGAAACTAACTTTGGTTTTCATATTATAGAAGTTTTGGATAAGGTTGAAACCGAAGATGCTGTTTATGAGGATATAAGTGAACAGGTAAAAGAAGCAATGGTTGAAGAGAATGTCTCACCGATGATCAATGAACTGGTTCAGTCCCTTTATGAAGAGGCTGAAATAGAATATATACTTGAACAATAAAAGAAGAGATATGGCTGTATCAAGCCCGGCTTGACAACCTTTTATGGCGCCGGGAACCGGCCAGCCTGATAGCGGAATCATGGGCCTGTTGTTCTAATGAATCATCAAGCTGTGCAGGCTGGAAGGCCTGGTTGCGGTAACAGAGAGCCTTATTCAGCAGGTAATCAGTCAGCCATGGGTTTTTAGGCAGCAGTGAACCGTGAAGGTAGGTGCCGATTACATTTTTGTAAACGGCGCCTTCTGTTTTGTCATTACCGTTATTGCCGTGCCCTATTTGAACTTCTCCCAGCGGTTTCAGTCCTGTTCTCAGGTAAGTTTTCCCGGCGTGATTCTCGAAGCCTACCAGGGTCCGGGGCGGATTCCAGAGTGAACATTTAATCACTGCGTTGCCGATTAATCTTTTCGGGCCTGCCTCGGTGTAGAGATCGACAATTTCCAGCCCCCCGATCTTTTCTCCATTGCTGGTTGTATAGTATTGTCCGAGCAGCTGGTATGATCCGCAAACAGCAAAAATAGTCATGCCGGCTTCTACGGCCCGGCTCATATCACTTTGCCGGGTTTTTAAATCATCTGCGACCATCTTTTGGTCACTATCCTGGCCGCCTCCCATATAAAGTAAATCGCAGCGGGCAAAATCAACCTCTCCCCCCGGTTCAACAGGGACTACTTCAAAATCTATCCCGTGCCAATCTGCCCTGCGGCAAAGAGCCAGGATATTGCCGCGATCACCGTAAAGATTTAAATGTGCGGGGTAAAGATGATAAATATTTATTTTAGCCATCTTTATTCCTCCCAGTACGGTTTGCCCAGACCTATTTTGTTTAAGAAGCGCCTCATTTCAAGCATCGCAGTATAAGTAGGCAGTATAAAGAGCTTGTTTCCTGCGGTGGTTTGTTCTAATGCCTTGTTAATTGCTTTTGCTGTATTTTCTTCGACTTGAATTTGTGCAGGCTCAAGTCCGGCGTACTTGAAACGAACGGCCATGTCCCAGGCTCTCAGTCCCGATACTGTTACACTTGCCAGTTTGTCTTTATTAAAAGCAAGCTGCTCAAAATCGACATCCCAGAGCCACGATACATCGGTGCCGTCGGCATATTTGTCATTAATTGCTACCAGGAGGTTGATTTTACCCTTTTCGGACAGGATGGTTCTTAAAACTTCATTTGCCCCGACAGGGTTTTTAATTAATGCCATGACCATTGCTTTATTATCCAATTCGAAAAGTTCCATTCTTCCGAAGGAAGGAACTGACTTTTTTAGGGCTTCTGCGATTAAGGAGGTTTGAATATCAAGCGCCTTAACGCAGGTTACCGCTGCCAGGAGGTTGTAGAGGTTATATGTTCCCAGAAGGGGGAAATATACTTCTATTTCTTCACCGGGAAGCCTGACCTGCAGTAAAGTTGAGCCATCGGGGTTAGTATTGCTGTCGATCAGTTTTACATCAGGTTCCGGGCGAACGTAACTGCATGACAGACAATAGAAATGTCCTAGGTGGGCATAGAAAATCTTTTTATAGCTTAACTTCCCAGAGCAGATCGGACACACCTTCAAATCTCTTCCAGTGTTTTCGAAAGTGTCAGCCGGCAAATCCAGCTCCAGACCGTAAGTCCATCTTTTTTTAGTGTTGCTGCTTTTAACGCCGGCCAGCGATGGGTCGTCGGCATTGAGGACTATAAAACTGTTTTCAGGTTGCATCTCCAATCCTCTGTTGATGGAACCCAGAACATGGTCAACTTCGCCGTAGCGATCTAACTGGTCTCTGAAGATGTTTGTGATAACGGTTCCCTGCGGCTTGATGTTTCGAGTCACCCCCGGGAAAGCACCTTCGTCAACTTCCATAACTGCCCAGTCTTCGAACAGGTTTCCTTTCCAGGATGCGGCTGCAACAAAAGCGGATGCTACGCCCCAGGACATATTTGAGCCGGATTGATTGTGGACACAATTATAACCGGCTTCCTTGAGGATGCCGGTTATCAAGGCAGACGTTGTTGTTTTTCCGTTAGTGCCGGTTACGACCAGGCTGCCTTTAGATAGATGATCGGCCAGGGAAGATGATAGCTGTGGCGCTATTTTTAAAGCTATCCTGCCAGGCAGGGTAGTTCCACCGCGACCAAAAATCCTGGTTAAGGCAATCAGGATCTTACCGGTCCAGATTCCAACCAGTAATTTAAGCTTAAACAGGTTTCTCACTTCTCACTATTCAAGATTTGCCATGCATTGGATCAGGTCAGCCCTGGTTACTATACCAACCAGCTTGCCGTCATCGTTTACTACAGGAATGCGATTTATATTGCGGCGGTTCATTAATTTTGCCACGTCCGAAGCCGGTGTATCTTCTGTAACACTATAAACTTTTTTGGTCATTACATTTTCCAGCTGGGTTTTGTGCAGCAATTCAAACCCACTGCGGACGCTTGCTAACTCTTCTATCTCGGTATAAGGGGAGATCCAGAAAGAAGATCCGGTATGGGGAACGATGCTTTTTTGTTCAGAATAGCGAATTATATCTGTATCGGAAATAATACCGATCACCTTATCATTCTCATCAACAACAGGAAGGCCGCTTATACCATGTTTGGCCAGCAGGTCCAGCGCCTCTTTTACAGTTTGTTCTTTGCTTGCACTGATAGGCTGGGAACTCATAATGTCTTTAGCTTTATACATATTTTACCTCCCGAGGTCTGCTTAGTATTTACACGTGGCATTTGATTGCCAGTTATGCAAACTCAATGTATTATTCTACAAGCTGTTTTTGTTTCCTGCCCGGGATTAAGCCGGGTGCTAATAATTGCAAGTTTTACTTTTGAAATGCCATGGCATCGATAAAAATATCCTGAAAATCGGACCGGGTCGAAAGCTCCAGGTGCTCAACCCTGTGAGGGAGGGCTTTGGCTCTTTCACGCACAGTTTCAGAAGCCAGGGCCATCCTCGACCCGTCACCGGCGGCGTTGCCGATGGCAATAGTTTTTTCAGAAGAACGTTGGGGTAGCAGACCGATCTTTAAAGCGCTTTCTTTACGAACGTAGTTGCCGAAAGCTCCGGCCAGCAAAATCTGATCTAAGTCTCCTTCTTCAAGGCCTGCTTCTTTTAGCAGGATCATCAGTCCGGCATAAATAGCGCCCTTGGCCAGTTGTAGCTCACGGAGATCACTCTGGGAAAGGACTATATCACTATCGGTATCGGAATCTTCGGCTTTAACCAGGATAAATTCATACCCGCCGCTGCCGCTGCGCAGCCTGTCTTTAAATTGGTCGGGTACCTTTTCCGGGTTTTCTTCAGGGTTAACAAAACGTCCGCTTGGTTCGATAAGCCCGGCATCGAGTAAGGCGGCGGCCGCATCAATCAGGCCGGAACCGCAAATACCGCGAGCAGGAACATCATCGATCATGCTCACTTTAATTTCACCATCTGCGTAATCAACAGCTTCAATGGCTCCGGCTGCTGCCCGCATACCGTGCTTGATTTGGGCTCCTTCAAAGGCAGGCCCGGCGGCGGTCGAGCAGGCCATCAACCTTCCGTTAGCGACCAGGACCAGTTCGCCGTTAGTCCCGATGTCAATTGCGGCGCAGTTGTCTTTGCGCTCGTCCATATCGGCAGCCAGAATAACGCCGACTGTATCCGAGCCGACATAGCCGGCTATGTTGGGCAGGAATGTGACCCGACCGGCAGGATTAATCCTTAACCCCAGTTGAGAAGCTTCAACTTCCAGGGCGCGGCTGTAAGCGGGGACGAACGGTGCCGGTGCCAGGTAAGTAGGATCAATCCCCATGAAAAGATGGCTCATTGTAGTGTTGCCCACAGCGGTCACTTCATAGACGCGATCTCGGGCGATCTTGGTTTGTTTAAGCAGATCTTTAATAATATTGTTGGCAGCTTCAATTACCTTGTCTTGCAGCTGCTTTAAGTTATCTCTGCTTTCCGAAGCATGAGTAATACGCGAAATGACATCAGCCCCGTAAGCATTCTGCGGGTTGGTTGTTGCTGCTACAGCGAGTACTGAAGCAGTTTTCAAGTCAAGCAGCGAACCCATAATTGTAGTTGTTCCGATATCGAAAGCTACTCCGAAAATTTGATCTGTTGTATCTCCGGGTTCAATTGATATTATTCTATTCCCGGTTATGGCAGCGGTTACTGCGTAGGAATTGTTTCTAAGTAAGGTTGGCAACTGGGAAAGCTCTCGCAGTTCAACATTAAGTTCGGGTCTCTCCAGGTGGTCTAACAGCCGCTCTAAATCGGCTGTCTGGTCCTTAACGGCAGGACGCTTTAGTTTCACGGCCACTTTTTCAACCATCGGTTCTGCAGTTAAATCTTCAACTCCACCGGCCAGGGTCGTTTTACGCAGGTGAGCATCCTTTTGGATGGGAACTTCAATAACCATATCCTGTTCTACTTTTCTTTGACAGGCCAGGACCCAACCCGATTCCAGCTCGTCAGATGAAAGATGTTTCTTTTCTGCTGCTGTCGGCTCCGCCCTGTCACCTTCGGTAATTTTAACCCGGCATTTACCGCACGTGCCCCTGCCAGCACAGTCACCTTCAATATACAGCCCGGCCTGGTCGGCAGCTTTAAGTAAATTTGTTCCTGGCTCAATGTCAATTTCTTTGTTTTGTGGGGCAAACTTAACTTTTGGCATCGCTTGAGAGCTCCTTTTTCAATAAAAATAAAAGCAACCTGTAAGCAGGTTGCTCCCTCAATATGGTGCGCCCGCAGGGATTCGAACCCCGACTTCAGGCTCCGGAGGCCTGCGTGATATCCCTTTCACCACGGGCGCCTGACTATTTTGCACATTGACATAATATCATCAAGCCCCGATCAAGTCAAACTGGGACAAGGGGACAGGTCATTTGTCCCACCATTTTATTCCAATTAGGCGCTGCCAGCACTGGGACAAGGGGACATGGGACAAGGGGACAGGTCATTTGTCCCACCAGTATATTCCATTTTATCGCTGCTGGTTCTGCAAAACTAATATAAATATTTAATTTCTTGTTCAGGCCTTGTTGTTAATGTAAAATAATTCAGAGGTGATGATATGCCCAGAACAGCTCGTATAAAAAGTGAAACCGGAATCTATCACATTATAATGCGCGGCATAAATAAACAGGAGATATTCTTTGTGCAAAAGGATAAACAGAAGTTCCTTGAGCTTGTTTTGCGGTTTAAAGAAATAAGTCAGTTTGAGCTCTATGGGTACTGTTTGATGGATAATCATATTCATCTTTTGCTCAAAGAAATAACGGAGCCTTTATCGGTGGCAGTTAAACGTATTAGCGGCGGCTATGTCTATTGGTTTAATGAGCAATACGATCGCTGCGGTCACTTGTTTCAGGAAAGGTATAAGAGTGAGCCTGTAGAGGATGACGCTTACTTTTTAACAGTTTTGCGGTATATACATCAAAACCCAGTCAAGGCTGGAATGGTTGAAAATATAGCAGATTACCGGTGGAGCAGCTTTAAAGAATATATTGGCAATCCCATAATTTCAGATACAGAATTTGCCTTGAAAATGTTTTCCGGCGACAGGGAAAAAGCAGTAGAGTTGTTTCACGATTTTTCATGTAAAATAAATGATGATCGTTGCTTGGAATTTGAAGCGAAAGTAAAAGTAAGTGATGATGAAATCAGAGCCAAGCTGGCCCGCAATAATATTCATAATAGCGAAGAGTTGCTTTTGTTGGATAAAGAAGAATTAGGCAAATTAATTAAAGCTCTAAGGTTAGTTGATGGAGTAACTCTGAGACAGTTATCAAGGGTAACGGGAATTTCCAAAAGTGTGTTAGGCAGGTTGTAGCGAGAGCGTCGTAAGAAGTTGTCATATATCCCTATAATGGAATAATATGGTGGGACAAATGACCTGTCCCCTTGTCCCAGGCAGGTTGTAGTGAAAACAGAGCAAGGGGTCCTGGTATTTTCGGAAATGGAATAAAATGGTGGGACAAGTGACCTGTCCCCTTGTCCCGGGGGCAGGATTTTCGAACTGCACGTGAGCAGGAAAAGTTTGAGCAGTATGGAATTAGTGTTTAAGGCGCCGATCGAATAGTTCTCACGGCGCATATTTGTTAATTTTGGGGAGGTTTGATTTTGCTGGAAGAATGTTCATATCACTATTTGCCGAACGGAATCAGGCTGATCTTTATGCCGACAGACAAATTCAAAACAATTACGATGGGTCTATTTATTTACCAGGAGCTAACGCCAAAACTTGCAGCTTCAAATGCTTTACTCCCTTCGGTGCTTGAAAAAGGCAGCCGGCTTTATCCCGATTACCTGACCCTGCAGAGGGAGCTGGAGAATTTATATGGCGCCGGTATTGGCGCTGACATTATGAAAAGTGGCGAGAAACATATCTTAACATTTACCATGGAAACAGCCCATGACCAGTTTCTGGGCGAAAATGGCCGGCTCCTCGATGAAGGCATGTCTATTCTCGGCTCTGTTGTCGCCGATCCACTCGTTGTTGACGGCGCTTTCAGGGAAGACTATGTTAGGCAGGAAAAGAATCAACTGATTAAAGATATCAGGGCCATGCTTAACGATAAGGTTATATATTCCCTTGAACGATGTCTTTCCTTGATGTGCGAAGAAGAGAATTATGGAGTATACAGGCTGGGCCGAATTGAAGATTACGACTTTATAGACCCTTCCGGTCTCTACAGCTATTATCGCGACCTGTTAGCCCGGAACCCGATAGATCTATATGTTATTGGCGATATCAAACACGATAAGGTCATTGAAGCGGCTGAAAAAGTATTCAATTTCCCCCGCCACGGTGAACAGATGAAGCTGCCTGCAACCGAAATTATGCGCCGGATCGATAAAGTTCGCTATCACGAGGAGGAAATGTTAATCAACCAGGCCAAGCTGGTTTTAGGTTATCGCACTTATACAGGTTTTCAGGACGACCTGTACTGTACTCTTCAGGTTTACAGTGGTATTTTAGGGGGGTTCCCTCACTCCAAGTTATTTATGAACGTGCGTGAAAATGCAGGGTTGGCCTACTACACTCATTCCCGCCTCGAGCCGCACAAGGGCCTGATGGCTATAGCTTCCGGGATAAACTATGATCAGAGAGAGGAAGCGCGCGAGATAATTGACCGACAGCTTGAAGATATGGCATCAGGAAATATTAGTGACGCAGAGCTTGATAATACCAAGCGCGGCTTGATAAATCAGCTGCGTTCAAAGCAGGATAGCCCCAGCAAGCTTATATCTTTTCATTTAGACGGTTCTATCGGTGGAAGAACTTATACCTTAGAAGAGCTAACAGCCGGGATAGAAGCAGTCGACAGGGAAGACATAAAAGCGGTGGCTGAACGAATTAAGCTTGATACGGTTTATCTCCTGCGGCCCCGGAAAGGAGGCAGTAACTAAAATGACCGGTAATTATCGATTGATTGAAAACAAGGAATTACAGGAAACCCTTTTTCATTATCGTGTCCACCCCGGGATGGATGTTTATGTTTTACCCCGTCCAGGTTATCAAAAGAAATATGCCATATTCTCAACCCGTTTTGGTTCAATTGACAACTGTTTTCGGGTCGAGCCTGAACAGGAATTTACAACTTTGCCTGACGGGGTAGCTCATTTCCTGGAACATAAGCTTTTTGAAGACGAGCGGGGCAATGTTTTTGATCGTTTTGCCGCTCTCGGCGCTTCGGCCAATGCTTACACTTCCTTTACCCAAACCTCCTACCTGTTTTCATGTACCGCTAATTTTGAAGAAAGCCTGCAGCAGCTTCTCGACTTTGTCCAGGAGCCTTACTTCACCGAGCAGACTGTGCAGAAAGAACAGGGTATTATAGGCCAGGAAATTAAGATGTATGAAGATCACCCGCACTGGAGGGTCTTTTTTAACCTGCTCGAAGGGCTTTACCGGGAACATCCCGTGCGTAGAGATATCGCAGGAACTGCAGATAGCATAGCAGAAATTACCCCGGACCTGCTTTACCGTTGTTACAATACCTTTTATCATCCCAGCAATATGGCTGTGTTTGTTGTCGGTGATCTGGACCCCGCCCGGGTCGGCAACCTGGTAGAGGAAAACCTTGCCGCCCGCAATTACCGTCCGATGGGAGCGATAATACGCCGGCACCCTTCTGAGCCTGTCGCAATAACCAGGCAGCGAACGGTACAGGAGCTGGTTGTTTCAGAGCCGATATTTTTACTCGGCTTTAAGGATATGTCCGTTGAGAATATTCATGGAAGAGATTTAATGCATCGGGAAATATTGATGGAATTGGTGCTCGATATCCTTTTTGCTTCAAGCGAAGAACTATATAACGATCTATATAAAGAGGATTTAATTGATGAAAACTTCGATTCGGAATACAGTGCTGATATTAATTACGGCTATATTATGATAGGGGGGGAAACAAAAGATCCCGACCAGCTTTACCAGCGGATCATGGAAGCGATTGCTAAGTTTCTGAAAGGAGGCGTCAGCAAAGAGCAGTTTGAGCGCCACCGCCGTAAAATTCTGGGCAGCTACATAAGGCGCTTTAATTCACTGGAGTTTATTGCCAATAACTTTCTTGCTTTTCGTTTTAAAGGGACCGATTTATTTCAGCTGCCGTCAATTCTTCACGAGGTAAGGCTTGGTGAAGTCCTGGCTCTGGCTGAAGAAAACCTCGATCCCGATCGCCATGCAGTTTCCTTAATAGTTCCTCCTGGAGCGGATTAACTGCTATAGGCACAGCCGACAACTCCTTATAAGATGCAAACTTGCTGATTACGGGGGGAATATCCTGTATTGCGTCGAACTAAGTGAATAGTGTGTATTATTCGTCAGGGTGATACGCGGTCCTTAATCATTACGGAGGGAGAGCGATGAAAACAACACTTAGTGTAATCAAGGCGGATATCGGCAGCATAGGAGGACATATTAAACCGAGCCAGGCTTTAATGGAATCAGTTCGGGGATGTATTGAACGCCAGCTTGGCAAGCTGGTCAGCGACTTTCATATCGGCAGCACAGGTGATGATGTTGCGATTTTGTTTAGCCATGCTCACGGAGTTGGCTGCAGTGAGCTCCACCAGCTGGCCTGGGATGCTTTTATCTGCGGGACCGAAAAAGCAAAAGAACAGGGTCTCTATGGTGCGGGACAGGATCTTTTGGCAGATGCCTGTTCAGGTAATGTAAGAGGCCTTGGTCCGGCAGTAGCCGAGATGGAGTTTGAAGAACGTGAAGCGGAACCTTTTTTGCTTTTTGCAGCAGACAAAACCGATCCCGGCGCTTATAATCTCCCCCTGTATCTTGGTTTTGCCGATCCTATGCATTGTTCAGGGCTTATCTTGTCTCCAAAAATCGGACAGGGCTTTAAATTTAGTATTCTTGATGTAGCACATACAGATGAAGACCGGATTATTGAACTGAATACTCCCGAAGATATCTATGATCTTGCAGCACTGCTAAGGGATAACGAGAGATTTGTAATTGGTGAGATTTACTCCCGGGCTACAGGCAGCCAGGCGGCGGCAGCCAGCACAACCCGCCTGCACAATATTGCCGGAAAATATACCGGAAAAGATGACCCGGTTCTTTTGGTTCGCTGTCAGGGTGACTTTCCCGCCACGGGAGAGATTCTCTCGCCATACAGTATCGGACATTACGTGGCCGGTTTTATGCGCGGTAGTCACACCGGTCCGCTGATGCCGGTTAAAATGGGCAGCGCTATTTCATATTTTGACGGCCCGCCCGTGGTCAGCGCACTTGCTTTTTGCGTGCATAACGGCAAGTTAACAGAGCCGGTTGACTGTTTTGATCATCCCTACTGGGACTATATCCGCGATAAAGTATCCCGCAAGTCTTTCGATATGAGAGAGCAAGGTTTTTCCGGGCCGGCAATGCTCCATTACTCCGAGCTTGAATACGGTGGTATCGTCAGTATTATGGAAAGGCTGGAAAAAAAGTTTTCCTGTTAAGGTTAACTGAAAAAATACCGGTGGAACTCACCGGGCAATAGGACTTTCCGCTTCTTTACCCAGGTAAAAGTATATGAAAATCACCCGGGTATGAGTAGCGGAATGTTTTTTTATGCCTTCAATTAAGATTTAATGTTTATAGCTGTTGATTTATTTCACCGGGAGGTTTAAAATAGGGTTATTGGTGTGCACATTATTGTGCACAATGCAACAGGAGGTTTAAACATGAACAATTACACCCGTTTTGTCAATCCGCACCTGGGTGAAATGCTGGAGAGTATCAGGCTTGATCAAAAATATGTCCGCGGGGAAGGCTGTTATCTCTATGATGATAGCGGCAATCGCTACCTTGACTGTATAGCCGCTTACGGGGCGCTGCCCTTCGGTCACAACCCGTCGTCTATCTGGGAAGCTATAAACCGCTACCGTGATTCCGGGGAACCAAATTTTATTCAGCCTTCAGCTCTCGATGCGGCAGGAGAACTGGCCTGCCGCCTGGTCGAGCTGTCTCCTGAAGGCCTTGATTATGTTACATTTGCCAACAGCGGGGCTGAAGCTGTTGAAGCAGCAATCAAACTTTGCCGTTCGGCTTCCGGTCGCTCAGGGATACTGGCCACCGATAACAGTTTTCACGGGAAAACATTCGGTGCTCTTTCAGCAACAGGGAATCCCGGTTATCAGTCGGCTTTTGATGCACCGGCCGAAGGGTTTCACCATATTCCTTTTGGCGACTCCGAGGCACTTCAAAAAGAGTTGGCCGCTAAGCCCGGGTATTACGCAGCTTTTTTTGTTGAACCGATCCAGGGTGAGGGAGGCATTGTTGAACCACCTGCAGGTTATCTTGCTTCTGTCAGGGATATCTGTAAAGAGCACGGTGTCCTGCTGGTCTTCGATGAAGTGCAGACCGGCCTGGGGCGGACGGGGATGCTTTTTGCCTGTGAGCAGGAAAACGTTTCTCCGGATGTAATGGTTCTGGCTAAGGCTTTAGGCGGAGGTCTTATGCCTATTGGTGCCTGCCTGAGTACAGAAAAAGCTTACACCGAAGATTTCGGTTTAAAACATTCATCAACTTTTGCCGGCAATGCCCTGGCCTGTCGGGTCGGGCTGCAGGTTATAGCAGAACTGACCCTTAATAACAGGGCAATATTAAAAGAGGTAAGCTCTAAAGGGAAACTGTTGAAAAAAGGTCTTCTCGAATTGAAAGAAAAATATCCCGGGTTAATTAGCCAGATTCGAGGACGCGGGTTAATGCTGGGAATTGAATTCTACATGGACCGTGATGATTTTCCCGGCAGCCTGCTGGGAATTATGGCCGAGCAGGAACTGCTCACCCCGGCCATTTCCTCTTATCTTCTAAACGTGGAAAAAATCAGGGTTGCCCCTACATTAAATGGCAATGCAGTGATTCGCATTGAGCCTCCGCTGACCATTAGTGAAGAACAATGCCGTGAAGCTCTTGCCGGCTTGGATTCAATGCTTAAGGTTCTTAATGAGGGAAACACCGCGCGGTTTTTATCGTACCTGGTCAGAACCGAGAATACGGGCAGCTTTCCGAAATTTACCCCTTATCCCGCCGAGAAGATTGCCCCGAGCGGCGATCCTTCGGAAGGCCGTTTCGCTTTCCTGATCCATGCCCTGGATTTAAAAAGCTATCACCAGTTTGATAACAGCCTTCTAGCCTTCAGTGAAGAAGAATTGGCCGAGCTTACAGGACGCTTTGGGGATATGATTGAGCCTTTTGTTGCCGGTCGGGTAAAAATACATTCTGCTGCAGGGAAAAAGGCTTACGGTGAATTTATCGGTCTGCCCCGGACCACCGATGAATTTGTGCAGATGCCAAAAAAACAAGCTTTGGCTGAGCTGAAAAAAGCTGTTCAACTGGCCCGCGAGCGCGGGGCAAAAATTGTAGGCCTGGGGGCCTTTACCGCCGTTGCTTCAATGGGTGGACTCTACCTGAAAAATGAAGGCGTGCCGATAACTACCGGCAACAGCTATACCGTGGTTTCAGCCGTGGATGCGGTTACGACCGCTACGGAGAAACTGCATATCGATCGTTCTGAGACTACCGCAGCCATAGTCGGCGCGGCGGGATCAATTGGACGGGGAATATCGCTCTTACTCTCGGAAACAGTCCCCCGTTTGATTTTGATCGGTAATCCGAATAATACATCAGCCAGTGAAAGGCTGCAGCTGGTGGCCGCTGAGATATATCGTTACCAGTCGGCGCTTTTGCAGCAGGGCCGTCCCCTTAAACCGGGCAGCATGGGACATCAGTTGACCGATTGCCCGGAACTGCCCGCGCCAGATGCGCCGATGGATGCATTTGAGGCTTTTGTCGAAGGAGAAGGCCGCCGCCGGGGTTTAATTGAATTTTCGACCGACATTAATGCTGTATTAGCAAGGGCTGATATTGTAATTAGCGCTACCAGCGCCACTGAAAAAGTGATTCATGCCGGTAACCTGAAAACAGGGGCTATTGTTTGTGACATTTCCCGTCCTGCAAACGTTAGCGAAGAGGTTGCCGAAGCCCGGCCCGATGTCCTGGTCATAGACGGCGGAGTAGTGGAAGTGCCCGGTCTGCCCTCCCTGGGCTGGGATTTTGGTTTTGAGAAAGGTCTGGCTTATGCCTGTATGGCTGAAACGATGATGCTTGCTCTTGAGCAGCAATATAAGCATTACAGCCTCGGTTCATCAGGGGTTAACCTGGAGTCAATTTTGCAGACCAGGTACCTGGCTGATGAGCATGGTTTCAAGCTGGCTAATTTCCGCAGCTTTAATCAACCATTAAGTGAGGAGAGCTGGCAAACGCTGCTTCAAACCCGCCGGGAACTGGCCGTGCGCTAATAATTATGTTAGAATAAGCAGATAAAATACACGATACAGATCCGGAAAGGGTGGTTCTAATGGAGCAGAAGAGCGAGCAGGACAAGCAGCCCCAAACCAAGGATTTTGTAAAAGAGATAACCCCGAAAGCTGTAGACTACTCCCAATGGTATATTGACGTTATATTAAAAACGAAAATGATGGATTACGCTCCGATGAAAGGTTTTATGGCCATCCGGCCTTTAGGCTATGCGCTCTGGGAAAAGATCCAGGAGCAGCTCGACCGGCGCTTTAAGGCCACTGGTCATGAGAATGCTTACTTTCCAACCTTTATACCCCAAAGCCTGCTTGAAAAGGAGGCCGAGCATGTTGAAGGTTTTGCCCCTGAACTTGCCTGGGTAACCAAGGGCGGCAATGAAATCTTAAACGAGCCGCTTGCAGTTCGTCCTACATCCGAAGCAATTATTTGTGATTTTTATTCTCGCTGGATCCAGTCCTGGAGAGATCTGCCTGTTTTAATCAACCAGTGGTGCAACGTTGTTCGCTGGGAAAAATCGACACGGCCTTTCCTGCGCACCTCTGAATTCCTCTGGCAGGAAGGACATACCTGTCACCGCAACGAGGAAGAAGCGGAAGAAGAAACCCTCAAAATGCTCGAGGTCTACCGTGAGTTTCTGGAGACGGAGATGGCCATACCGGCGCTCGCCGGACGCAAAACGGAGCGTGAAAAGTTTGCCGGCGCCCTGCGCACATATTGTGTTGAAGCACTGATGACAGACGGAAGGGCACTGCAGGCCGGCACTTCTCACAACCTGGGCCAGCATTTTGCCAGGGTATTTGATATTACTTATCTTGATCAGGATGATCAATTAAAATATGTCTGGCAGACCAGCTGGGGCGTTTCGACCCGCATGATTGGTGCGCTGATCATGGTCCACGGTGATGATCGTGGCCTGGTTCTGCCGCCCCGGATGGCCCCGATACAGGCCGTAATTGTTCCCATTTTAAGCAAGAAAGATCGGGAACGCGTGTTAGAATCGGTTCGGGAGCTGGAAGGGCAGCTTAAGCAGGAAATACGCATAAAATTAGATGACCGTGAAGAATACTCGCCCGGCTGGAAGTTTAATGAATGGGAAATGCGCGGTGTTCCGGTTCGTATTGAAGTCGGCCCCAAAGATTTAGATAAAGGTCAGGTAGTTCTCGTTCGGCGCGATACAGGCGAAAAAGAGTTTATACCCCGTGATGATCTAGTTTCCCTGCTTCCGAATCTTTTAAAACAGATTCAAAATGATATGCTTCAAAGGGCGCTTGAATTCCGCAGGGCAAATACCCGCAGCGGGACTGATTACGAGGAGTTCAAACGGATAATGGAAACCGACCGCGGCCTTTACCTTGCACCCTGGTGCGGTGTTGATTCCTGCGAAGGAAAGGTTAAAGAAGATACAAAGGCGACGATTCGCTGCCTGCCTTTCGATACAGAGCCCCCCGGAGACAAGTGCTTTGCCTGCGGGGAAAAAGCAACTGAAGCCGCTTACTTTGCCCGGGCTTACTAAGGGTGTCGCTATGAACAAAAAAGAGCTTCGCAAAAGCATTATCAGGCGGCGCGATCAGCTGTCTCCCGAAGAAATCAGGGCAAAAAGCAGCTCTATTGCCGGTAAGCTTTACAACCTGCCTGCTTACCGTGAAGCGGGAACAGTGATGTTTTTCATCACTTTCGGCAGTGAAGTTAATACCAGGCCCATGGTTGAAGATACGATTAAAAGGGGCAAGGTAGCCCTGGCTCCGAAGCCAGTACCCAAAACTCGGGAGATGATCCCTTCACAAATCATCGACTGGGACAACGATCTGGTCCCTGGGGCCTATGATATCCCTGAGCCGAAAGAAGAGGCGCTCCGCCCTTTTAAACCTGAGACAATTGATCTTTTAATCGTTCCCGGTGTTGCCTTCGATCTAAAAGGAAACCGCCTCGGTTATGGAGGCGGTTATTATGATCGTTTCTTTTCCCTGCTTGGTTCGCACACTCCGCTGGTGGCCCTGGTTTTTGATCTGCAGATTGTTCCAGCAGTACCCGTTGATGAGTGGGATCGTCCTGTAAATGTAATTATTACCGAAAAACGGGTTATAGAAAACCGGCAATAGCAGGCAATTAATGCCCGGGGCGCTTATGCTCCCGGGTTTGATCATTTTCCGGTTTTGAAAAAACCGTGGAATAACAAGTCCATTATTACAGTGGTAATATGTTCGAGATTATCTTCTTTTTCATTTACTACTTCCCATATGAAGCGATCGACCAGTAAAATGTAAGCCTTGGCGCCGATCTGGATATCAAAATCCTTGGCCATTCCTTTATCCTGGGAATAAACGAAAGAGCGGGCAGAGCTTTTAATAAACTGTCCAATTATATTTTCCCAGTGGGCGGCTATAGATTCTGATTGACCCAGCGCCTCCTGGTAAACTTTCATAATTGGTCGGTGCTGTTCTGCCAAACGAAAAGAGGTTAAAACAAGTTCATAATAAGCGCTGCGTGCTTCTTCCTGGTTTTCAGGCGCAAAAGGCACTTCCAGGAGGTTGTAAAATTCTTCAAGAACGTTGTCTACAACCTTATTTAAGATATCATCTTTTCCTTTGAAATGGCTGTATACTGTGCCGTACCCGACTTGAGCCTGCTGGCTAATTTTGGCAATAGTAGTTTTAGCGTATCCTTCGGAAAGAAATACTTTAAGAGCGGTATCCAGGATTAATTTTCGGGTTATCCTGCTTCGCAGGTAACGGCGTGGTCTTCTGGGAGTTTTAGCTTCCAATTTTACAACAACCTCCTTATACTAATAAAGTCATTAAAGTAAACTGTGGCGACATTATATCATTTTATAAAAATATTTGCAAAGCTTGGGTTAAGGCGCAAATTGTGCTAATGGGCAGAAAATAACTCCTTTTGCTTTTTAATCTTCGATTTAGTAATATAAAGTAATCGGTATTGATGAAATAAAGGAAAATGATAGAAAAAGTTTTGCTGTTTGGTTAGCAATATGTTTATTAAAGGGGCAGCTTATGTCAGTTTACGCAATTGGTGATTTGCATCTGTCGCACGGTCAGGCCAAGCCAATGGATATTTTTGGTGAGGAGTGGGCAGATCACGTTGAAAAAATAAAAAACAACTGGAACCGCATCGTTGGTGAAGATGATCTGGTTATTGTTGCCGGAGATATATCCTGGGCCATGCATCTTTCTGAAGCAGCCGCTGACTTGCAGTGGATAGCTGATCTAAAAGGCACTAAATTATTAATCAAGGGTAACCACGACTACTGGTGGAGTTCAATTGCAAAAGTGCGTGCGCAGTTACCGCCGTCAATCTATGCCCTCCAAAATAATCATTTTTTGTGGGCCGATCGCGCCATCTGCGGGACAAGAGGCTGGATTTGTCCCGGTGAAGAGGGTTTTGATAATGAACATGATCAGAAAATTTACTTGAGGGAAGTTCAGCGCTTGAAGCTTTCCCTTGAAAGTGCAGTCAGTAATTCACCGGGCGATATTATTGTTGCCCTGCACTTTCCACCCTACAACAGGAAAAACCAAACGAGTGCCTTTACGGATATACTCGAACAGTTTGCAGTAAAACTATGTGTGTTCGGGCATATTCATGATAGCGGCCGGGATTACATATTTCAGGGGGAAAAAAACGGAGTAGATTATCGTTTTGTTGCTGCCGATGGCATAGACTTTACACCCCTGAAGCTGTTTTGAAATTTTATTTTCCCGGCAGGATTGAAGCAATAAAAAGTGTAATACTATAAAGGAGTCGGAATAACTGAGTCAGGATAATAGGAAAGATGCTGCCGCATGTCAGTTAAGCAGTCTTATTATTAAAGATCAGCATGTTCGTACTTTCTGATAATGCGCATAGCACTACCTGACTTTTAAGCTTTTACCGGGAGGTAATCGATTTGAGTACAGTAGTTGAAACCAGGGAAGCAGTTACGGAAGAAATTGATCTCAGCAAGGTCGATTCACTGATTGAACCTTATCTTGGCAAGAAAGAAATGGTTATTCCTGCCTTGCAGAAAGTCCAGGACCATTTTGGGTATTTACCCAGGCCTGCTGTTGAACGTGTGTCAAAACAGATGAGGATTCCCCTGAGCAGGATTTACGGCGTGGCTACTTTTTATGCCCAGTTTAAAATGAAGCCGCGGGGTCGCTATATTATCAGGGTTTGTAAAGGAACGGCCTGTCATATCCAGGGCAGCCCGAAAATTGCCGAACGAATCGAAGATATTCTAAGTATTGAAAGCGGAGAGACCACAGATGACCTGCGCTTCACACTGGAAGAGGTTGCCTGTATCGGGGCCTGTGCCTTAGCTCCGGTGATTATGATTAATGAGAATCCGCATGGCCGCCTTACTCCGGACAAGGTTAAAGATATTCTTGACAGCTATCAATAAGATGCAGGAGGTAACTTGATGAAAGAATTTGTTGATCATTGCTGTGAAAAATGCACCCATACAAAAGAGAACCCCTGCAAGGATTTCGTGCTTTGCTGCCTGGAAGGGCCCATTTGTCATGAAAACGAGTCGTGTGCTAAGAAAAGAAAAGCTATTATTGACAAAGTAGCCCTGAACGAACACTTTGTTATCTGCTAGTCAGTATGTCGCGAACTTCAAATAACAGGTGCAAAAAAGGAAAATAGTGAATAAAAATATCAAAGAACAAATGCAATAAAGAGGGAGGTAAAGAAAACTTGTATGAAAAACACCTCATGATTTGTGGAGCTACGGGCTGTCTTTCTTCAGGGTCATCACAGGTTGAAGAAGCCCTTATAGAAGAGCTCGAAAAGCATGGAATCAAAGATAAATATCGCCTGGTTATGGGCGGCTGCCCCGGCTTTTGCGAAGTCGGACCGCTCATTGTTGTTTACCCCGATGAAGTATTTTATAGCCGCCTGAAACCAAAGGACATGGCTGAACTGGTTGAAAAACACCTGGTTGGCGGTGAGATAGTTGAAAGGCTGCTTTACAAGGGTCCCGACGTTGATGCGCCGGCCCGGTTTTATGATACGATTCCTTTCTATGCCAAGCAAAAATTTAATGTTTTGAGAAATAGCGGGTTAATCGATCCTGAGAGCATCGATGAATACATTATGCGCGGTGGTTATCGCGCTTTTACGCGTGCTCTTAACATGGATTCAACCACTATCTGTGAAGAGGTTAAGCAGGCGGGATTGCGCGGTCGCGGAGGAGCCGGTTTTTCTACCGGTCTGAAGTGGGAATTAACCTATAAAGCTCCAAGTTCAAAAAAATATGTAGTCTGTAATGCCGATGAGGGAGATCCCGGTGCTTTTATGGATCGCAGTATTTTAGAAGGTGACCCTCATGCTATCCTGGAGGGAATGTTAATTTGCGGCCGGGCTATCGGCGCTGATGAAGGATATATCTACTGTCGTGCAGAATATCCTCTGGCTATTAAAAGATTAAAAACTGCCATTGAAGATGCAGAAAGATACGGCCTGCTTGGTGAAAATATTCTCGGTTACGGCTTTAATTTTAAAATGAACATCAAAGAAGGGGCCGGAGCATTTGTTTGCGGTGAAGAAACCGCCCTGCTGGCTTCTATCGAAGGCAAGCGCGGCATGCCCCGCCCCCGCCCGCCATTTCCGGCCCAATCTGGTCTTTTTGGCAAGCCGACAACGATCAATAATGTAGAAACTTTTGCCAATGTCCCCCTGATTGTTAAAGAAGGCGGTGTAGACGAGTTCGTTAAGGTGGGGACCGATGGCAGCAAGGGCACCAAGGTGTTTGCGCTGGCCGGGAAGATTCGCAACACCGGTCTCTGTGAAGTGCCGATGGGCATTACGATTAGAGAGATAATCTACGATGTCGGTGGTGGTATCAAGGGCGGACGCGCTTTCAAGGCAGTCCAGGCCGGCGGGCCATCCGGAGGCTGTATCCCTGATGAACTGATCGATTTGCCTATCGATTATGATTCCCTGAACCAGGCCGGAGCGATCATGGGCTCGGGCGGCCTGGTGGTTATGGATGAAAGAACCTGTATGGTTGACCTGGCCCGGTATTTTTTAAGTTTTACCCAGAAAGAATCCTGTGGCAAGTGTACCCCTTGCCGGGAGGGAACCAAGCGGATGCTGGAGATATTAAACCGAATTTCTGAGGGTCTGGGCAAACCGGAAGATTTAGATACCCTGGACAGCCTGGCCACCAGTATAAAAGACAGTTCTCTCTGCGGTCTGGGTCAGACCTGTCCCAATCCCGTATTGAGTACGATTCGCTATTTCAGGAATGAATATGAAGAGCATATTGAAGAACATTTCTGCCGCGCCGGGGTTTGCAAAGAACTGTTCAATTACAGGATTGACGAAGAAAAATGCACAGGTTGTACTGCCTGTGTAAAGGCATGTCCGGTAGATGCCATTAAGGGTGAGAAAAAAGAGCCTCACGAGATTATCCAGGAACTGTGCACTCGCTGCGGAAGCTGTATCGAAAAGTGCCGCCAGGATTGCATCATGATCACACCTGTTGGGAGTGAAGCTGATGTCAGCAATTGAACTTACTATCGACGGTAAAAAAATAGAAGTAGAACCGGGAACAACAATTTTAGAAGCTGCCCGGCAGCTGGGCATAGATATTCCCACTTTCTGTTACGATCCGGAGCTGCCTTCTAATGGCGCCTGCCGGATCTGCGTTGTCGAAGTTGAAAAAGCCCGGGCCCTGGTAGCCTCCTGTGTAGCTCCTGCAGGATCGGATATGGTCGTTCATACTGCCTCCGAACGTGTTATTAATGCCCGCAGGGCAATCCTGTCCCTGCTGGTAGCCAACCATCCCCTGGATTGTATTACCTGTGAAAAGACGGGGGAATGTAAACTGCAGGATTATTGTTATCGCTATGGAGTTGCTGACAGTGAATTTAGCGGTGAAGTTAAGGAGCTGTCCGATGATGACAGCAATGCTTTCTTTGTGCGCGATATGAATAAATGTATCCTTTGCGGCATTTGTGTCGGCAAATGCCAGGATGTGATCGGAGCAGGGGCGATTGACTTTACCAAACGCGGCTTTGTGGCCAATGTCGGTCCTGCTTTTGAAGATTCGATCGAAGATTCGACCTGTGTTTTCTGCGGGCTCTGCATCGACAGCTGTCCCGTGGGCGCTTTAATTCCCAAATACAGCCTGGGCAAAGGGCGTCCCTGGGAAATTACGAAAACAAGGGCTGTGTGCCCTTATTGTAGTATCGGCTGCAATGTAAACCTGCATGTAAAAGCTAATGAAGTAATTGGCGTAACCCCGGTAGAAACAAATCCGGTCAACCGGGGTCATCTCTGTATCAAGGGTAAGTTTGGCTGGGATTACCTGAAAAGCGGTGATCGCCTTACCAGGCCTTTAATTAAATCTAACGGTGTTTTTCTTGAAGTGAGCTGGGAAGAAGCTTTGGCTTTAATTGCCGACAATATTGATGAAGTGAAAACCCGTTACGGCAGTGATGCAATTATGGGGCTCTGCTCACCAAAAACGACTAACGAGGAGAGCTATCTTTTTCAGAAATTGATTCGCTCTCTCGGCACAAATAATGTTGACAGTTATACACGCCATTGCCATGCTCCCGCGGTAGACGGCATGATGGAAGCTTTCGGCAGTGCGGCTATGACTAACAGCATTGAAGAGCTTTCTGATACCGGGGCAATTCTGGTTGTTGCCGCTGATCCCGCAGAAAGCCACCCGGTTATTAGCTACAGGGTGCGTGAAGCAGTTCGCAACGGAGCACAGCTGATTGTTGCCGATCCTGAACCGATCGGGCTTACAGATTTGGCTCAGCATTATCTTCCCCTTTATGAAGGCAGCGCCGTGGCCCTGGTTAACGCCATGGCTTATATCATTATTGAAGAAGGTCTGCAGGACCAGGCTTTTATCGACAAGCGAACCGAAGGTTATGCTGCATTTAAAGCCGCAGTATCTAAATACAGCATTCAAGACGCTGCAGAAGTAACAGGTATTGGGGAAGAGGAACTGCGCAGCGCTGCAAGAGCCTATGCCGGTGCTGAAAAAGCGGCAATTATCTCCACGGTAGGGGCAAATTATTCTGCAGCCGGCGGTGGCCTGGTTTTAGCCCTGGCCAACCTGGCACTCCTTACCGGCAACCTGGGCAAGGAGTCAGCGGGTCTGTACCTCCCTTACGGTGAAAATAACCTGCAGGGGGTATCTGATATGGGCGCTTTGCCTGCAGTATTAAGTGGGTACCAGCTGGTTAAAGAAAAAGCGGTTCGTGATAAGTTTTCCCGTTCCTGGAAAACTGAAATCAATCAGAATGCCGGTCTTTCTGCGGCGGAGGTCTTTACCAGCGGCGAAAATTCTGCCATCAAGGCGCTCTATATACTGGATGAAAACCCTGTAACATGTATCGGTGAAGAAAATGTGGAAACTGTCCAATTCCTGGCTAATCTTGATTTTCTTATCGTTCAGGATATTTTCATGACTGAAACAGCAGCGCTGGCTGATGTTATTCTGCCCGCCGCCGCTTTTGCCGAACAGGAGGGTACATATACAAATACCGAGCGGCGTGTCCAACTCACCCGTCAGGCAGTGAACCCCCCGGGTGAGGCTTTCCCCGGCTGGGCCATAATTGCCGAACTGGCAGGCTGGCTCGGGTTTGAATGGATATACGATGGACCGAGTGATGTTTTTGACGAAATGACCTCGCTTACCCCACAGTATGCAGGGATGTCTTATGAACGGCTTAAGACCCGGGGGCTGCAGTGGCCCTGCCCTTCAGAAGACCATCCGGGCACTGCCGTGCTGTATGAAGGTCGCTTTAGCCGCGGCCTGGGCCTCTTTACGGTAGTAGATGATCAGACAGCTGTGCCTTCCAGGACAGAAATTTCTGTCAGCAGCGCAGCAGCTTACCATGCCTGCCAGTGTCAGAGTGACAGCATGAGCAAACGTTCGGTTATAAATAATTTTAAAAGGGATTCAGGGAGGTGACAGGCAGTGGCAAAACTGATATTCCCGGAAGGCTTTTTATGGGGAGCGGCTACGGCTGCCTACCAGATTGAGGGTGCGACTTTGTCTGATGGCAGGGGTGAATCAATCTGGGATCGTTTTTCCCATACTCCGGGCAACATCTTAAACGAAGAAAACGGCGATGTTGCCTGCGATCATTACCGCCTTTACCGGCAGGATGTCAAAAATATGGCTGATATCGGTTTAAATGCATACCGTTTTTCTATTTCCTGGCCGCGAATATTTCCGCAGGGGAGCGGTAAGCCTAACTTAAAAGGTTTAGATTTTTACAGGCGCTTAATTGAAGAGCTTCATAAATACAAAATCAAGCCATCTGTAACTCTCTATCACTGGGATTTACCGCAAGCCCTGGAAGATAAGGGCGGCTGGCGCAGCCGTGATACCGCGAAGTATTTTAACCAGTATGCTGCTTTCCTGTTTGAAAACCTTGATCTGCCTGTTGACCGCTGGATAACTCTTAATGAGCCATGGGTTTTTGCTTTTATTGCCCATGCCATGGGCGTCCACGCTCCCGGTATGAATGATTTTAGTGCTGCTCTGCAGGTTGCTCACAACATGCTTTTGGGGCACGGCCTTGCTGTTAGTTCATTTCGGGATATTAAACGTAAAGATGAAGGGATTGGCATAACATTAGACCTTAAGCCTGTTCATCCTGCTTCTGAAAATAAAGCCGATCTGGCCCAGGCTGCAAGGACAGATGGTTTTATGAACCGCTGGTTTCTTGATCCCATTTTCCGGGGCAGTTATCCGCAGGACATGGTTGAAATATATGCTCGTTCATTCGAACTGCCTCGGGCTGAAGAAGAGGATGCTGCTATTATCGCCGAACCGATCGATTTTCTTGGTATTAACAACTACACCAGGACTATCGTGCGGGCGGGTAGTTCAGAGGACGATTTCATGGGCAACCCGCTAAACCCTCAGGAAGCGGAATATACTGAAATGGGCTGGGAAGTATACCCGCGGGGAATTTACGAACTCTTAACCCGGGTGCACAGGGATTACGGACCCCTGCCGCTTTATATTACCGAAAACGGTGCCGCTTTTGACGATGAACTCAACAGTGACGGAACAATTAATGATAAGCGCCGCATAAATTACCTGCAGGGCTACCTGGCTGAAGCCTGGAATGCAATCCAGGAAGGGGTGCCGCTAAAAGGCTATTTTGTTTGGACCCTGATGGACAACTTTGAATGGAGTTTTGGTTACAGCAAAAAGTTTGGCCTGATCTATGTCGATTACACGAGCCAAAAGCGTTATTTTAAAGACAGCGCATATTGGTACAGGGATGTAATCAGTCGCAACGGCCTGGAGGTTTAAGGTGAGGCAGGAAAAGGTAGTCCAAAAAAGAATTGTCAGAATTCGCAGTGGCGAAAACGGCACAACAGAAGAACTCGATGATCAGGTCATCGTCGAAGCTCCTGTAACTATTTATTTAAACGGCAGTGAACTGGTTACCCTGCTCTGCACCCCCGAAAAGATCGACTGCCTGGCCCTCGGCTTTTTACGTTCAGAGGGGTTGCTTACATCGATGGATGACCTCGATGCGATCCGGGTCCAGGAAGATAAAAGTTTAGTTGAAATTGACCTGAAGAGCAAAGCTGATCTGGTTGAGAAACTATATGGGAAAAGAACGGTCACCTCGGGTTGTGGAAAAGGGACCGTTTTTTTTAATGTGCTCGATTCACTGCGCAGCAGTGCCCTGGAGGGAACACTGGAAATTGCACCAGACCGGGTAATATCACTGATGGAGTCCCTGCAGGATCAAGCGGAGGTCTTTAAAAAAACAGGGGGGGTGCACAGTGCCGCCCTGGCCAGCCGGGAGCAGATTCTTTATTTTTACGAAGACATCGGACGTCACAACGCTATCGATAAAATTATTGGTGAATGTATGCTTGATGGAATAGCTACCGACGATAAGATCATCATATCCAGCGGGCGTTTAAGTTCAGAGATATTATTGAAGACAGTTAAACTAAAAATACAGATGCTGATATCAAGAGCTGCCCCTACATCTCTTTGTATTGAACTGGCTGAGAAATTAAACGTTACCCTGGTTGGTTTTGTCAGGGGCAGAAGGCTGAATATCTACAGTCACCCGTGGAGGATAAAGAGGATCTAGCTTAGTTGTTAAAGTGCTTGCGCAGGGCTTCTTTATTTTCCCCTATATCTTTTTGGAGATGCAGTTTTCTGGCGTATACATTGACTTCGTCAAGGTAGAAACCGGTCTGATATTCTATTTCTTCCTTGGCTGTTTGCTGAACTTCCTGTAAGAGAGCGTCAATTCTCATCCCCGGAATAGCAATCAGGTCAATGTCCAGGTCTATATTTAAAACAACCCTGACTTTACCGTTTTTCAGTTCAACATGCATTACTTTATGGACCCCGGGGATATCCGAAATTATATATTTTACGAGATCGGTTATTACGTGTTCGGCGATATAGAAGCTGCCCAGGGTGCTGAATACCGGGCGGACCACGGAACGTTCTACCGGAAGGCTTGCCGGTTGGGAAGAATGGATACTGAAAAAAGAACGGAGCGGGTCGATAATGTATCCGGGAAATTCTTTTTTAATCTCGAAAGTGGGCAGCGGAATAACGTGACGATTTTCTGTTGCCCTGATTGCCAGCGCCGTTTTAATCGCTTCGGGGTTGGAAATGTCTTCTATGGTAAAATAATGAACCGGTTTAGGCAGGTCGAGATTTTCTGCGATTACTTCGGTCATACGCCTTGATGTGCCGATAATTAAAAGACGTTCGGGTTTAATCTCATTAATCTTATCTTTAACCTGCCCGGCATGTTCGGGGTCTTTAAAGAGAGCTCTTTTTACCGCGCCGAAGCGGGTGCTTTCCCGTTTGGCCGAACGGCCGGCCAGGTTATAATGACCTTTAATTAAAAGGCCGTCATCAATAATATAGTC
>SKZS01000014.1 GCA_007127255.1 Syntrophomonadaceae bacterium
AAGCGCTGATCTGGTTGAAAAACAATTAAAACCTTGTAACCGTTGTAAAGAGTCATAATTGTAATATCTGCTCACACAAAGTGAATCATCGCTATCAGGATGCCGGCAGCAGGGCTTTGCAGGGGCGTGGAGTGCACTTATACTCTCTTAAGGCAGGTTGAACAGCCTTTTCAACCGCTCCTTTAAGGGGTTGACTGTAATTGTTTCATAGTTCTCATAAAAAACCGAACCGGGCTTACCCCCCGGACGGCGGCGCACGTGGCGAACTTCGGTATAGTCGACATCTACAGCCCCGCTGTCCCGGCCTTTACTGAAATATGCCGCCAAAAAGGCTGCTTCTTCTAGATCCTGGTCAGGAGGTGGATAAGGCGCCTCTTTCAAAACAACGTGGCTCCCCGGCATATTCTTGACATGGAACCAGGTGTCGCGGCGAACTGCCGCTTTGAAGGTAATATAATCATTTTGGCGGTTGTTGCTGCCGACCAGGATGGTTCGCCCTGAAGAGGTCTTGAAGTTTAGCGGTTGGGGAGCAGAAATCTTTTTCTTTGCACTTTTTCTTTTTTCCCGCAAAAACCCTGCCTCGATCATTTCCTGTCTGATTTCCTCCAGTGAATCTGCAGTGTTATTCTCAATTGTATAAAGAAGTCCACGGCAATATTCTATTTCAGCCCTGGTTTTATTGAGTTGCTTTTTGATTTTTTGCTGTCCGCTTTTTGCTTTGCGATAACGTTTAAAATGGTTTTGTGCGTTTGTGTTAGCTGATTTCGACGGGTCAAGCGGTACGGTCACCTCTTGATCGGGATTGTATAAATCGGGCAGGGTTATACTGTCGGCGCCTTTTGGCACCCGGTCCCCGTAGGCCAGCAGCAGTTCGCCGTAAAGACGATAACGAGGCGCTTTTACTGCTGCCTGCAGTTCATCTTTTTGCTGCTCAAGTTTTTTATTCAGGGTTGCGAGGCGTTTATTTACTGCACCGACCATTTGTTCCTTAAGTGCTTTTTCGCGGTTGCTGCTGATCAGAGTTGAATAAAAGTGGTCGAGCATCTTGTTAGCGCTGTCGAATTCTACCTGCTTTTCTTCTGAAAAGTGATGAAGGGGCATGGCAGCATAAATATTCTTTGCCGGCAGTATTACAGGTTTTAGTTTCCCTGCCTCGATCTCATAAAACAATTTCTGTACTTTATTGAATAAGCGCCGGATTGAAGAATCAAAATCGGTATTATCCCACTCAGCCCTGAACAGCAGTTCCCTGGCTGTCAGGGGACTCATTCCACCGACAATGCTGAAGAGGGCCTTCTCAGGCTTCAAGCCACCGGCAAGAGCATTACCCATAGATTCAGCAAAAAGCCCGGGATCCATCTTCAGGGGATCGAGCCTGTCCTGGGCCGGGGGAGGCTGGTATAGTTCACCGGGCATAATAATGCGCTTCGGATTTCTATCCCACGATGCTGTCCTGGCGGCACCCAGTATAATTCCTTCATCATCAACTAAAATCAGGTTGCTGCGGCGGCTCATGATTTCAGCGATCAACTTAACCGGCTGCAGACCCTCAGGAGGGTCAAATTTGATTTCTATTATTCGCTCCAGGGGAGGGTTGCTGAATGAGACAGCCCGTCCGCCGACCAGGTACTTGCGCAGAAGCATACAAAACGGTGAAGGCTGTTCATTTTTGCGGAAGCGTTTCTCGGTTAAATGGACACGCGCATAATTGGCATTGATAGAAAACAGCAGCCCGGGCTGTGCTCCCCTGCTGTAAAGGTGAATAACGATCTCGGCCCGGTCCGGTTCATAAACCCTCTGCACAGGTGCGCCGGCCAGTTCCTTTTGCAATTCATCTGTAATCATTTTCATGATTAAAGTATCAAAAGACATTATAGTTTCCACTCCCGCTCACAGTATAATTCTTCTTGACTGGCATGGCAAACTAGATGATAGAAATACTCCTTGAGCTTGTGCGATTTTGATGATATATTTAACGCAGCGATAAACCTTATATAATAAAGGACGATAACTATGATTAGCAGTATGACCGGTTATGGTCGGGGCAGCAGCTCACAGGACGGATTTACTTTCATTGCCGAAATGCGTTCAGTTAACCATCGCTATGCAGATTTTGCCCTTCGACTTCCACGAGAGCTTTATCCGTTAGAAGACCGCATTCGCCGTCAGCTGCAGCAATCAATAAAAAGAGGACGGGTTGAGGTCAGCCTGGCAATGGATGAAATTCCTGCAGATCTACGTCAGGTTAAGGTAAACTACGATTTAGCGGAGGATTACCATAAAGCGCTGCAGCTGCTTTCATCCCGGCTGGATCTTTCTGAAAAAGTACAATTGAAGCATCTTTTGCAGATGCCGGAACTTTTTAAACCCGGTGGGGTAACCCTTTCGGAAGAGCAGGTGTGGCCTCTGGTCAGCGCTGCGCTGCAAGAGTCACTTGACCAACTTCTTCATCAACGTCAGACTGAAGGTGAAAACCTCTGCAGGGATTTGCTTGAAAGGTGCACCCGATTGGAAAAACTGATGGAAACAGCCTCGATTGCTGCTGAAGCGGCCAAGGAGGATTACCGTCGGCGCACAGAACAAAAATTTGAAGAACTTCTCGCCGGCAAATTTGAAGAAACCCGGCTCTTGATGGAGTGCGCCCTGCTGGTTGATAGGATGGGTGTTGATGAAGAGCTGGTCAGGCTTAAAAGCCATATTGAAGCTTTTCGTTCCAACCTGTCAGGGACAGATCCGGCCGGACGCAAACTTGATTTTATTGCGCAGGAAATGTTTCGGGAGGTTAACACCATAGGCTCTAAAGCAGGCGGCTATCATTTGACTAATATTGTTGTCGAGCTAAAAACAGAGCTGGAAAAAATACGCGAACAAATACAGAACCTGGAGTAGAAAAGGGGGTTTTATGATGACGATAAAGCTAATAAATATAGGCTTTGGCAATATTGTATCTGCGTCCCGTATTATCTCGATAGTCAGTCCGGAGTCAGCGCCAATAAAGAGAGTGGTCAGTGAAGCCAGGGAAAGAGGTCTGTTGATTGATGCTACATACGGACGGAGGACCAGGGCGGTCATTGTTGCCGACAGCGGCCATATTATTTTATCGGCAGTTCAACCCGAAACAGTCAAACATCGCCTTCAGGCTCGTGAGCCTGTTGCAGATAACGCAGAATTAGAATAAGCATGCGGGAGGTTTTCATGGCTGGGGGGATACTTTTAATTGTTTCAGGGCCCTCGGGGGTTGGAAAAGGAACCGTTTGCCGTTACCTGCTGTCGATGAGCGATACGGTAAAGTTATCGGTTTCTACCACTACCCGCTCACCGCGTCCCACGGAAAGAGAAGGAATTGATTATCATTTTACTTCCCCATCCAGGTTTAAAGAGATGATTGAGGAAGGCGCTTTTTTGGAATGGGCGATTGTTCACGGACATTACTACGGGACAGGTTTAGAGGCAGTGCAAAATTCTTTGTTTTACGGTGAAGATTTAATTCTCGAAATAGATGTCCAGGGCGCTGTTCAGGTCATGCAAAAGCTCCCTGAGGCCATCTCCGTTTTTTTAGCGCCCCCGTCTTTAGAAGCTTTGGAAGAGAGAATTATCGGACGAGGGACTGAAAGCACCGAAAAGATAAACAGCCGTCTGACAACAGCGCGGCAGGAAATGGAATCATATTATTTGTATGATTATCTGGTAGTTAATGATCAAGTAGAAAATGCGGCTGAACTTATCAGCGCTATAATTGACGCTGAAAAGTGCAAAGTAAGCCGCGGAGTCCGTCCGCCGGGCTGGGGAGGTGAAAGACAATGATTTATCCTTCAATCGATGATCTTATAAAAATGGTCGACAGCAAGTATACCCTGGTTATTGCAGCAGCTAAAAGAGGGCGACAACTTCGGAATGGGAGTAGAAGAACAATCGAGACTGATTATCGTAAAGATGTTACCACAGCCCTGCACGAAATAGCAGAGGGTAATATTGAGTATGAACGTATTCGCGATGGCATTAAGTAGGGGTGTTTTCCTTGAAAAAAGTAGTTCTGGGGGTATCAGGTGGTATCGCAGCTTATAAGGCTGCAGAGTTAGCCAGGCTCTTTGTGCGCAGCGGGGCAGCGGTGCAGGTAGTAATGACTCCGGCTGCCGCTGAATTTGTTGCCCCGTTGACCTTTCAGACCCTGACCGAACGTCCGGCATACATTGAAATGTATACTGAGCGTTCAAGCGAAAAAATCAGGCATATCGATCTGCTTAGCGAAGCCGACGTGCTGGTAATTGCCCCGGCGACAGCAAACACCATCGGAAAAATGGCCTGCGGCTTTGCTGATAATCTCCTGACCACACTTTACCTGGCAGCAGACTGCCCGGTGGTTGTCATTCCTTCCATGAATGTTAATATGTTCAAACATCCTGCAGTCAGGGAAAACATAGATAGACTGCGCCGTCACGGCTGCATGGTAATGGATCCCGACGAAGGGGAACTGGCCTGTGGCGTTTACGGCAGCGGGAGGATGCCCGAACCGGAGGATATCTACCTGTTTACCAGGGCTGCCCTGAGGCCAAAGGATTACGAAGGTCTGAAAGCGATCGTTACTGCCGGGCCGACCCGTGAACCGCTTGATCCTGTCCGCTTTATAAGCAACCCTTCAACAGGGCTCATGGGTTATTCGCTGGCCCGTGCTTTAAGCGAGCGTGGCGCCCTAGTCACCCTGATCAGCGGCCCGACCCATTTAAAACCTCCGGCAGGCGTGAAAACAGTGGCTGTTAATACGGCTGAAGAAATGCACCAGGCTGTACTTGACCACTTTGAGGGCTGCCGCCTGATATTTAAAGCTGCTGCCGTTTCCGATTTCCGACCGCTGGATGAAAAAGAACAAAAGGTGAAGAAAAAAGATGCTGCTTTTACGCTTGACCTGGCAGCTAACCGTGACATTCTGATGGAATTGGGCAAACAAAAAGGTTCCCGCCTTTTGATCGGTTTTGCCGCCGAAACCGAAGACGAGGTTGAAAATGCTCACGACAAATTAATGCGCAAAAACCTTGATCTGATTATTGTAAATAACTTAAAGGAACCCGGTGCAGGATTTGCTGTTTCCACAAACAAGGTTTCGATAATCGATCGTAACGGTGAAGTAGAAAAGCTGCCCCTGATGGAAAAGGAGCAGCTTGCTGATCATATTCTGGACAGGGTTTCAGGGCTGCTGTAGAAAACTTTCCAGAAGATGCTGGGTAACCATGATTTCAATAAAAGCGGCCAATAGCAAAAGCAGGACTGTTAAAGGCAGGATAGAAATAGCTTCCTTCCAGATGTAGCGAAAACTTTGCAGTCTTGTCATGCCCGGCAGAGGTGAAGCGACGCAGTGATAACCGAATTTTAAGCCAAGAGCTCCGCAGAGGAAGAAGGCAAACAGTTCAAAAATTCCGTGCGGCAGGATGCCGAAAACAATGACCGCCAGCAGGGGAATCCCCTGGTCGGCAGTCAGTGATAAGATGACCCCGACGAGGGCCCCATTGAGACCCAGGGTCAACAGGGGAGAAATTCCTGCTATAACTCCAAGTAAAAGCATTTGGACCATTGAAAAAAAATTATTCATGAAAATAAGCAAAGCGCTGATTACAGGATGGGCGTCCATGATAAAGTCGAACATTCCCATAAGTTGATCAAATTGGCCGTTAAAAACCTGTTCATCGGCGGGATTTGCTGCCGGAACTGCAAAAGAGAAAAGAACCGAGCAGATCAGAAAAACTGAAGCAGCCAGAAATAACCAGCTGCGGTTATTTCGAATCACGTCTTTTGCCGGAAAAAATATTGTAAACATGCTCCAACCTCAAAATTTCAGTTTTGAATTACCTGTATCTCTGTTGTAAACACCATATTGATAAGCTAATCTTATCAAAATAAGGCACTGGGGTAAATAGATGCAGAAGTATAATTTTGCCGAAGTAATAATCGATTTGGTTAGCAACGCTGTTGACAGACCTTTTCACTACCGAATACCGCCCTTTTTGCAGGGGGAAATTAAAGCGGGTATGCGGGTAACAGTGCCTTTAGGCAACCGGCGCTGCCAGGGTTATGTGCTGCGTTTGCTTAAAGAAACTGAGATTGAAACCCTGCGCGATATAATATCCGTTACCGATCCGGAGCCGCACTTAACTGCAGAGCAGCTGGCCCTTATTCACTGGATGTCAATGCACTATTACTGCCGGATTATAGATGCCCTGCATGCCATGGTCCCCGCTTTGTTCCGCAAAGAAAAACGACCCGGAAAGCCGCAGGTAATTGAAGTTACAGAGGCTGTCGCTGAGACTGATCTTAAACGCAGCCCGGCTCAGAAGCAGGCCGTGAACATTTTGTTGGAGCATGGTCCGCTGTCACGTGTTAGTCTCAACATGCGGGGAATAAAATCCGGGACCATCCGTAACCTTGAAAAAAAGAACTTAATCCGGTTTGTAGATGACAGCTCCAATCGGGTTATAAAAGAGAAACTAATTCCTACCACAAAACCTCATCTGCTGCACGATGAGCAGGCCTCCTGCTTTGATCAGATCAGTGTTGCCCTGGACAGCTTACAAGCACAGCGGATCCTGCTGCACGGGGTGACGGCCAGTGGTAAGACTGAAATCTATATGCAGAGCATTACCCGCTGCCTGGAAAATAATCGCACAGCCCTGGTTATGGTTCCGGAAATAGCGCTTACACCGCAGATGATCGATCATTTTGAGGGGCGCTTTCCAGGTCTTGTCGCTGTTTTGCACAGCCGCCTGACACCCGCTGAGAAAAGCCGGCAATGGCAGGCAATCCTCGATGAGGATGCCAGGGTCGTACTCGGGGCCCGCTCGGCTGTATTTGCCCCCCTGTCCTCACCTGGCTTGATTATTATCGATGAAGAACATGAAACAACCTATAAGCAGGAAGATGCCCCCCGCTACCATGCCCGGGAGGTGGCCTGGTGGAGAGCTCGCTATAACAGGGCGGTCCTCCTGCTGGGCAGCGCTACGCCTTCCCTGGAAAGTTATTATAATGCCCTCAATGGCGATACTGCCTTGCTCAGCATGAAAGAGCGGGTTACACCGACCCAGCTGCCGCCGGTAGCCATAGTCGATATGCGCAGGGAGCTAAAAGAAGGCCACAGCCATATTTTCAGTCGTCCGCTGCTGGAAGAACTAAACGGGGTGCTGGAACGTGATGAACAGGCGCTGCTTTTTATAAACCGGCGCGGCTTTGCCGGTTTTGTCCTCTGCCGGGAATGCGGTTTTGTCGTCCGCTGTTCATCCTGTGATGTTTCAATGACCCTGCACAGAGATCGGCAGAGAATGTGCTGTCATTACTGCGCATATGAAAAACCGGTTCCCGAGACCTGTCCGAGCTGCAGCGGTATAAAAATCCGTTACTTCAGTGCAGGCACACAGCGCGTTGAAGAAGAGGTTAGAAAATTGTATCCGGAAGTTTCCCTGATCCGTATGGATCGGGATACAACAACCAGCAGGAAGGCTCACAAGTATTATTACCATCAGTTCAGAGACCGAAAGGCCAGTATTTTGATCGGCACCCAGATGATTGCTAAAGGTTTTGATTTCCCCGGGGTTACCCTGGTCGGGGTTGTCGCCGCCGATACAACCCTGAACCTCCCTGATTTCAGGGCGCCCGAACGAACTTTTCAGCTGCTCACCCAGGTTTCAGGCCGCACGGCACGCGGGCCTGGTGGAGGAAAAGTTGTCGTTCAGACCTATCATCCTAAACATTACAGTATCATGGCCGCTGCCGATCACGACTACTGTACTTTTTATGAACAGGAACTTGAAAAGCGCCGGCAGCTGGCTTATCCGCCTTTTTCCGAGCTGCTGCGATTTCTCTTCAGCGCCGGTGATGAAGAGGCAGTTTTTGAAGCAGCCTGTTGGTTTACCGAACTGCTCGAGCCTTTCGATGGCGCTGCTGAACTTTTGGGTCCTGCCCCGGCTTCGCTTTACAGGATAAAAGAGCAGTATCGGGTGCAGACAATCCTGAAAGGTGAAGCTTTAACCAGGTATGCCCCCGCCATAAAAAAAGTTATTCGCGAGTACCACAGTCGTAAGCCTCCCTTCGAAGTCCGCCTGACGGTAGATTTTAATCCGATGGTAGTGTTATAATGCTTGATGAGGAGAGTCCACATGGCACTAAGACAGATCTTAAATGATAACCATCCTGTTTTGCGCCAGCCGGCGCGGGAAGTAATAAAAATTAACAGCGGGGTTTTACGCCTGCTAGACGATATGATCGAAACAATGCGCGAAGCTGAGGGTGTCGGGCTGGCCGCTAACCAGGTAGGGGTATCAAAACGTATCCTGATTGCTTCCCCGGACGGGGAAAGTATTGTTGAGCTTATTAATCCAACATGTGCCGAGAATGAAGGAGAAGAGGTTGGCGTGGAAGGCTGTCTGAGCATACCCGGTCAGTATGGTGAAGTGCCCAGGGCGGAAAGAATTAAAGTGAAAGCGCTAAATCGTGAGGGCCGTGAAATATACCTGGAGGCAGAAGGACTTCTGGCCCGCATTTTACAGCACGAGATCGATCACCTTGATGGCATTCTGTTTACGGATAAAGCCCTGCGCATGGTTGATCCTGAAGAGCTGCAGAACGATAAGACGGGTGAAGAAAGCAGCGATCACAAAGGTGAGGTAAAAAGTTGAAAGCGCTCAAAATAATCTTCATGGGAACACCCGCTTTTGCCCTGCCTGCTCTTGATTCGCTTATACTTTCCAGTCATATGCTCATCGCACTTGTTGCCCCCCCTGATCGTCCGTACGGCAGGGGCGAAAAAGTACGCCCCTCCCCGGTTAAAGAGTGGGCCCTGAAACATTCGCTGGAATTAAAACAGCCCGAAAAGATTACCGGGGCAAGTTTTATATCCTGGGTAAAAGAAAAAGCTCCCGACCTGATTGTTACCGTTGCCTTCGGTAAAATTTTACCTCCTGGCCTGTTGGAACTGCCTTCACTTGGCTGTATTAACCTTCACGCATCATATCTGCCTTATTACCGCGGTTCTGCTCCGATCCACAGGGCGGTTATTGACGGCGCCGAATACAGCGGTGTATCGATTATAAAAATGTCTCCTGAACTCGATGCGGGAGACATTATCATACAGGAAAAAGAAGAGATCTCTCCCTTTGACACCGCCGGTATGCTGCATGACCGTCTTGCATTACGAGGCGCTTCCCTGCTGGTAAAGGCGGTAGATGCACTTGCCTCAGGCACAGCTGCACTGAAACCCCAGGATCATACCAGGGCTACATATGCTCCACCACTCGGAAGGGAAGACGAACGCCTGGATTGGAATTGCCCCGCTATTGAGATCTATAATCGCATTCGGGGTCTCAACCCCTGGCCGGGAGCCTATACTGTATTTGAAGGCAAAAGGCTGAAGGTGTGGCGGGCGGTTAGACCTGAGACGGGAAAAGGAAACCACTGCCGGGAAAAACCTGGAACCATTATGGCCGTTGGGGAAGACTCTCTGACCGTTGCTACGGCCGATGTCCCTCTTAAGGTGCTGGAACTCCAGCCGGCAGGGAAAAAGCATATGGATGCCGGATCATTTTGCTGCGGGTACCGTATCAAGCCGGGTTGCATTTTCAGTGGAGAGCAGCGCTGGTGAGCGGGAAAGGTGAATTACCCGGCAATGGCCGCGAAGCTGCCCTGCGTGCCCTGGTTCGGGTAGAACAGGATGATGCTTACCTGAACCTGGTTCTGCCTTCTTTTTTGGGCGGCCTTGCTGCCGATGAAAGGGCGCTTGCCGTCAAGCTGGCTGCAGGAACAATTCAGCGCTTAAATACGATCGATTGGGCTATCAGCCTGTTTTCTGACCGTTCGCCTCATACATTTACCCCCTGGATCCGTAACCTGCTGCGCTTAAGTGCCTACCAGCTTTTATACCTGGATCGCATACCCGACTATGCTGTTGTTGATGAAGCGGTGCGATTAGCCCGCCGTTTTGGGCATCGGGGCGTTGCCGGCCTGACTAACGCCCTTTTGAGGCGCCTGGCGGGCGAAGCAGCAAGCTTGCCCTGGCCGGATCAAAATAAAAATCCATCACTTTACCTTTCTCTCAAACATAGTCAGCCCCAGTGGCTGGTTTCAAGGATGATAAAAAGATTTGGTTTTCAGGAAGCTTTAAAATGGTGTCTTGCCGCGAACATAAAGCCGTCTACTTCTCTTCGTCCCAATATACTAAAATCAGGGCCCTTCGAATTAATTGAAAAACTGGGGAAAGAGGGTCTGGAAGCATTTGAAAGCCCCCTTATTCCCGGAATAGTTCGCATTAAACGCGGAGATAATCCGGCAGCTGCACAGGCTTTTCACCAGGGGCTTTTTACGATCCAGGGTGAAAGTTCGGCTCTTGTCGCCCCCCTGCTGCTGCCGGATCCCGGGGATACGATAATCGATTCCTGCAGTGCGCCGGGAGGTAAAGCCACTCATCTGGCTGAGTTGATGGGAGATAAAGGACAGGTATATGCAGTTGAACTTCAGAAAAGCCGACTGCAGCTGGTTAAAAAAGCAGCCCGCAGGCTGGGGCTGCAGTCGGTTAAACCGCTGCTTGCCGATAGCAGATCCCTGGAAAAGCAAAACCTGCCCGCCCCTGCGGCTGTTCTGGTTGATGCTCCCTGCACCGGTTTGGGAGTGATCAGGCGTTTGCCCGAAATCAAATGGCGCCGCAGGGAAAAAGACCTTCTGGCAATGCAGTTTCTGCAATTAGATTTGCTCAGGTCTGCTGCCCGTATTCTGCCCCCTGGAGGCAAACTGCTCTATTCGGTTTGTACCACAGAACCCGAAGAAACCGAACAGGTGGTCGAAGCTTTCAGCAGGGAGAATCCCGATTTTAACCTTGAAGAGCTGCAGGGCAGGCTGCCGGCTGCCTTGCAGGATGATACCGGCCATGGCGAAACTGTAAGCCTGTGGCCCCATCGTCACGACATGGACGGTTTCTTTATGGCCTTATGGCAGAAGAAAAACTGGAAGTGAATTAAGAAATATAAAATCTAAGTCAGGACTAACGGTACACTCATATCAGGATCTTACCCTGAGGAAGTTGCCTGGAGACTATCTATTTGCTATACTGAACATGTATTTGCTCATAATAATGCAGGGGGTATATTGCTCGTGCTTATCGCAGGTTTGTCTAACAAAGGTTTAGAACGTCCCCGCAATGAAGACAGCTGTTTTGTAAAAGCGGATTCTGATATTGCCCTGATGGTGGTTGCCGATGGAATGGGCGGCCATCGTGCCGGTAACGTGGCCAGTGATCTGGCTGTATCGAGCGCCGAGCAATTCTGGGTTGATTTTGATCGTTTCAATCTGAATTCTGCAGAAGAGACTCGCAAGATGATTAATCGCTTAATCATTGATGCCAATGAAAAAGTTCTGAGCGAAGCAAATAGTTCTAGTGAGCGTCGGGGTATGGGAACCACCTTTACCGTTGGTCTTCTTTGCGGTAATCGTCTGATTATCGGGCATATAGGCGACAGCAGGGCTTATCTCATTAATAATGGTCAAATTAAGCTTTTAACCAGGGATCACTCCCTCCTGGAACAGCTAATCGAATCGGGACAGATTAAACCGGAAGAAGCTAAAAACCATCCGCAGCGCCATGTTCTTACCCGGGCCCTGGGAATATCTTCTGATATAAAAGTAGATATATGCGAAAAGGATGTCCAGGCGGGCTCGATTCTTCTGTTTTGCACTGACGGCCTCACTAATATGGTTAGTGATGATGAAATCCTGGCGGCGGCTTCGGAGCATTCCGACCCACAGAAGCTGGCTGAGTCGCTTATAGATCTGGCCAATTCACGGGGAGGTTTTGACAACATTACAGTTGTTGTCGTAACCGGTATTGGGGGACAGGAGTCTTAATGGTAGGGAAAATACTGGCAGAGCGCTATGAATTAATTGAAAAAATTGCTGAAGGAGGAATGGCCCGTGTTTATCGCGGTCGTGACCTTCTTCTTAAAAGGACTGTAGCGGTCAAAGTTCTTAAGGACCAGATGACAGGTGATGCAGCCTTCATTCGTCGTTTTGAGCGTGAAGCCCAGTCTGCTGCGGCTCTTTCACATCCTCATATCGTTAGCATTTATGATGTAGGTGAGCAGGACGGCACTCACTACATGGTTATGGAGTATGTTGACGGAAAAAATTTGAAAGAATATATAAGGGGAAAAGGCCCTCTGCCTGTGGATGAAGCAATACGAATAACCCGCCAGATAGCCGAAGCCCTGGAACAGGCTCATAAAGCAGGTGTAGTTCACCGTGATATTAAGCCCCAGAATATCCTGTTTTCCAGCGAGGGAAAAGTAAAAGTTGCCGATTTTGGTATTGCTATAGCCGGTGACGGTGTAACGGTTACAGTAGGTGATGAAATTGTCGGTTCCGTTCAGTATATAGCGCCTGAACAGGCCAGGGGCGAGATAGCCGGCAAGCAGTCAGACTTGTACTCGCTTGGTATTGTATTTTATGAAATGGTTACCGGAAAAGTGCCTTTCACAGGCGAAAGTCCCGTTGCAGTGGCGATGAAGCATATTCAGGAGCAGATTGTTCCACCGGGCCGTCTGGTTTCGGACCTGCCCGCCGAGCTGGAACAAATTATTCTAAAAGCGGTTCAAAAAGATTCTGCAGAGCGCTATAACAGCGCTGAAGAAATAATTGAAGATCTTTTATATACGGAATCAAGTGAAAAGCCAAAAACTTCTAAAGCCCGGGTTACGGAGAATAATAAAACCACTGATCAAGACGAAGGTGTCATATTAAGGCCAACTTCCGGTTCTTCGGCAGGAAAAAAGAGAAAGATTTCACCCAAGGTAAAAAGGAAGCTGGTTGTCGGTTTTCTGCTAATTGCTGTTATAGCGGTAATTTTCGGTGGCGGCGCTTATATGTTGAATAATTATTTCTTTGTGCCCGAAGTGGAAGTGCCCGAGGTAAGGGACTTAAGTCAATCTGATGCATCCCGGGTTTTAAGGGAAGCGGGGTTGGTTCCTGCTTCTGAAATAGACTATGTTTATGATGACGAGGTGCCGGTTGGCCATGTAGTAAAAACCGATCCTCCCGAGGGAAGGATCGTTCGTAAAGACAGGGTTATCGGGTTGTTTGTCAGCAAAGGACCTGAATTAATTGCTATTCCGGATCTGATCGGCAGGACTGAAATGGAAGCCCGGGTCATCCTCCAGGATATGGAGTTGACAATGACCGTGGAAAGAGATTATAACGAAGATGTTCCTGAAAGATTAATATACCGCCAGCTCCCCGGAGAGTCTATAAAAGTTTCCCGCGGAGACGAAGTGGTAGTTTATGTCAGCCAGGGTCGCGGCCCCTTTGAGATCGCCGATCTGGTCGGTTACTCAGAACAGGGTGCGCTGGATTATCTGGATGAGAACGATCTCAGGGCGCATATCCGCTATAGATTTTCAATTGGATCTTCGGGACATGTAATTGACCAGGACCCTGAAGCGGGCGAGGAAGTAATTCCCAACCAAACCATTGAATTGATTATTGGTGAATAGGGAGGTTTTATTTGCAGCAGGGAAAGGTAGTAAAAGCAGCGGGCGGATTTTTTACCGTTCGTGATGAACATGGAGAAGAATATGTCTGCCGGGCCAGGGGCATGCTTAAACGGGGCAGTAAATCATTAATTGTAGGCGATAATGTCCTGTTTGAACCTCCTCAAAAAGGACCGTCCTGTCCTGACGGTGAGGGTATCATTGAAAAAATGCTGCCCCGCTCCAACCTGCTGCAGCGTCCGCGAGTTGCCAATGTTGATCAGCTGGCCGTGATTATGTCGCTCAGGTCCCCCGACTGTGACTGGCAATTGATCAGTAGAATGCTGGTTCTTGCTGAGAAAGAAGGCCTATTCGCGTTTATATGTCTCAATAAAACTGATCTGACTGCGAAAAATGAATTAAGTAAGATAGACGATCTGCTTGATAATTACCCCTACAAGGTTATTTATACCAGCGCACTCAACGGCACAGGGTTGGATAAGCTGGAAGAATGTTTAAAAGGGCAGTGCACCGTCCTGGCCGGCCCCTCCGGCGTAGGCAAGTCCTCTCTGCTAAATGCCCTTCAACCGGGCCTTGCCCTGCAAACCGGAACAGTTAGCGATAAAATCAAACGCGGGCGTCATACTACCCGTCAGGCTGAACTGCTTACTCTGCAGGCAGGCGGTTCAGTGGTCGATACTCCTGGTTTCACCAGGCTCGATTTTTCCGGTTTGGACGGCGACAGCCTGGCCGATTACTTTCCCGAGTTTGAACCTCTTCGCGGGCAATGTGGTTTTCGCGATTGTCGCCACATTAGCGAACATAAATGTGCAGTGCAGGAGGAAATTGGCATAAGTCTTAACCCGATGAGGTATGAACACTATAAATCATTTATTGGCGAATTCGAAAAGCAGGGGGTTTATTAAAAATGTCCGTTAAAGTGGCGCCGTCCTTGTTGTCTGCCGATTTCAGCAGGCTGTATGATGAGGTCAAAAGAATTGAAGCAAACGGGGCCGATTGGGTCCATCTTGATGTAATGGACGGCCACTTTGTGCCTTCCATTACCATTGGTCCGGTAGTGGTACAATCACTGCGGTCACAGACAGATCTTTTTATGGATGCTCACCTGATGGTCAGCGAGCCGGATAATCACCTGGAGCAATTTATCGAGGCCGGGGCAAACCTGGTGACTATCCAGTTCGAAGCCACCGCCCATTTAGATCGGGTTTTGCGTAAAATAAAGAAAGCCGGGGCCAAAGCAGGAGTTGCATTAAACCCGGCCACACCCGCCTCTGTTCTTGAATATGTCTGGCCACTTCTCGACCTGGTTTTGGTAATGAGTGTTAATCCCGGTGCCGGCGGTCAGGCTTTCATCCCGGAAGTTTTGCCAAAGATTAAATATCTGGCCAATCAAATTCACTCACGCAGCCTGCAGGTAGAGCTTGAAGTCGATGGAGGGATCAATCTTGAGACTGCTCCGGCAGTTATTAAGGCCGGGGCCAGCGTTCTCGTTGCCGGTTCCGCTGTTTTCAAGGCCGAAAATGGAATGGATTTAATAAACGATTTGAAAAAAATGCAAAATGTGCTATAATCCTGTTAACCGTTATCTTCAGGGTCTGGTGAGAAGGAAGACTGATTGTCCTTCAATTCCGAACCGGCGGTGATGCCAAACGGAAATATCCGTGAAGCAAAGCCCGCGAGCTGAAAGGCTGATCCGGTGAGAATCCGGAGCCGACAGTATAGTCTGGAAGGGAGAAGAAGCGGAATAAAACACGGCCTGTTTTATTCAAGACCCTGAAGCAAATAATTGCTCGGGGTTTTTTAGTGATAACCAGGGCTAAGAATTCAGCAAAAATAACCAGGTATTGAACAAAATATTTACGGCTTTCTGCTTAGTTTGCGCTTATTATCTTTGCTGTATTTCGGACCCTGAATATTAACGTGAGGTGAAATGATTTGGATGCCGACGATCGATTTATGTGGATGGCTCTTGATCTGGCCCGCCAGGGCAGAGGGCGGACCAGTCCCAACCCCATGGTTGGTGCAGTTGTCGTTCAGGGTTCCGAAGTTGTAGCAACGGGTTTTCACCAGGCAGCGGGTTTGCCGCATGCTGAAATAGTAGCTCTAAAAAAGGCAGGAGAAAAGGCCCGCGGCGCCACACTTTATGTTAACCTCGAGCCGTGCAACCACCACGGCCGGACCGGTCCCTGCACGGAAGCAATTATCAAGGCAGGAATAGCACGGGTCGTAGCGGCAACTCAGGATCCAAACCCGCTTGTTCCGGGTAAAGGTTTTGCCAGGCTGGCGGAAGCAGGGATCAAGGTCAAGCAGGGGGTTCTGGAAGATAAAGCACGTCAGCTAAATGAAGCCTTTATCAAATATATTACCACAGGTTTGCCATTTGTCGGCGTCAAGGTGGCCATGAGTCTTGATGGCAAGATCGGAACTATCACAGGGGACTCGCAGTGGATTACAGGCGAAAAAGCGCGCCAGTTTGTTCATCGCCTGCGCGATCAATCCGACGCAATTATGGTCGGGATTGAGACAGTTTTAAAAGACAATCCGCGTTTGACTGCCAGGGTTGAAGGCGGGGGGGGAAAGGATCCGGCACGTGTCATTGTCGACAGTACTGCCCGTCTGCCTCTCGATGCAAGGGTTATTGAAAGCGCTTCATCGGCCCCCACGATCCTTGCTGTTACCGATCAGGCTCCTCCCGAGAAATGCAAAGCCCTGGAAGACAAAGGGGTGGATGTTATAGTTATGCCGCACCAGAACGGCCGCGTTGATCTGAAAGCATTGATGAAAAAACTGGCAGAGCGTGAATTTGCAGCCGTCCTGGTTGAAGGCGGAGGTACTTTAAACTACAGTCTCCTGGACCAACGCCTGGTTGACAAGTTATTTATCTTTATTGCGCCGCTTATCATCGGCGGCAAGGAGAGCCCGACAGCCTTTGCCGGTTCGGGTATTGAGTCACTGAAAAAGGCCTGGTCGGTTGAAAACATCGAAATGAAACAATTCGATCAGGATCTGCTTTTAATTGGTTATCCCGTATCCGGGAGGTAAATATGTTTACAGGTATTATTGAAGAGCTCGGTACTGTCCGTAGAATTAGCAGTCCCGCTAAAGGGACGGATATAATTATCACAGCTGAGGAAGTTTTGGCCGACCTGAAAATAGGTGATAGTATTGCAGTTAACGGGCCCTGCCTTACAGTTACTGCTATCGGCCGGGAAAGCTTTACAGCCTGGGTCATGCCGGAAACCTTAAAAAGAACAAACCTGCTGAAGTTGTCAACAGGCAGTCCGGTTAACCTTGAGCGGGCCATGACCTTAAACAGCCGCCTGGGTGGGCATATGGTCAGCGGTCACATCGATGCTATAGTTGCAATGACCGGGAAAAGCTCTCAGGGCGATGCGCTTGTTTTTTCATTTGAAGCGCCGGAACACCTGCTTCGCTATATAATTCCCAAGGGGTCGGTTGCTCTCGATGGTGTAAGCCTGACGGTAATTGATGTCGATGACAACGGTTTTTCGGTTGGTGTTATTCCTCATACAGCCTCGCAAACCACCCTGGGCCAGAAAGAGATCGGCTCATATGTGAACCTGGAGGTTGATTTGATTGGCAAATATGTCGAAAAAATGCTCGCTTCCCACCTGGAAGACAGCAAAGAGAAAACAACGCTGACCATGGATTTATTGCAAGAGAAAGGATACCTATAAAATTCAGGAGTGAAGATCTATGAACTTTAACACTATAGAAGAAGCTTTAGACGACTTGAAAAAAGGACGCATGATCGTAGTCGTAGATGATGAAGATCGTGAAAACGAAGGGGACCTGGTTATGGCAGCATCCAGGGTGACCCCGGAAGCGATAAATTTTATGATTCGCTATGCGAGGGGGCTTGTTTGCGCGCCGCTTACCTCGCAGAGGGTGAAAGAACTTGATTTGCCCCAGATGGTTACTCAAAATACCGATACTCATTGTACTGCATTTACTGTTTCCGTTGATGCCGGTTCCTGCAGTACCGGTATATCCGCTTATGAACGGGCAGAGACGGTTAAAACTCTTATTGATCCCGAAACCAGGCCTTCTGACCTGCGCCGTCCGGGACATATTTTTCCGCTGGAAGCAATGGATGGCGGTGTGCTGCGCAGGGCCGGACATACTGAAGCAGCGGTAGACCTGTCCATGCTGGCCGGATTTGAACCGGCAGGCGTAATCTGCGAAATTATCAACGAAGACGGCAGTATGGCCCGCCTTCCCGAGCTGACTGAGTTTTGCAAAGAGCACAATCTGAAACTTGTCAGTATCGCTGACCTGATTAACTACAGGATGCAAAAAGAGAAGCTGGTCTGGCGCTCGGCGACTGCAGAACTGCCTACTGCTTTCGGCAATTTTAAATTAATTGTCTACGAAAATAATATTGATAACCTTGCTCACCTGGCCCTGGTTTACGGGGAAATCAATCCGGATGAGCCGACCCTGGTCAGGGTCCACTCCGAGTGCCTCACCGGCGATGTCTTTGCTTCACTGCGTTGTGACTGCGGGAACCAGCTGCACCGGGCTATGAAACAGATAGCAGACTGCGGAACAGGAGCAGTTATCTATATGCGTCAGGAGGGGCGCGGGATCGGGCTTTTAAATAAAATTCGTGCCTATGAACTGCAGGATAACGGTAAAGATACTGTCGAAGCAAACGAAGCGCTGGGTTTTGCCGCCGATCTTCGCGACTACGGTGTCGGTGCCCAGATAATGGTCGACCTGGGGTTAAAGAATATAAAACTTTTGACTAACAACCCGCGTAAAGTTAAAGGCCTTGAAGGCTATGGTATTGATATTATTGAAAGAGTCCCCCTTGAAGTAGAACCATGTCAGTATAACAGCGGTTATCTTTCAACCAAGAAAGCCAAACTAGGTCACCACTTGAACATATAGATTAAAAAACGAGGAGGGTTAAATTTGAAAACAATTGAAGGAAAACTGGTTGCCCGTGATTATCGTTTTGGCATTATCGTCAGCCGTTTTAATGAATTTATCTCAGGTCATCTTTTAAGCGGTGCTTTGGATTGTTTCAAACGTCATGAAGTGAAGGAAGAGAGTATCGATATTATCTGGGTGCCGGGTTCATTTGAAATACCCCTGGCCGCTATGAAAGCGGCAAAAAGTAAACGATACGATGCAGTGATCTGCCTGGGAGCGGTAATTCGCGGTTCAACCCCTCACTTCGATTATGTTGCCGCAGAAGTTTCCAAGGGGATAGCAACTGTTGGCCTGGATACCGGTGTTCCCGTAATATTTGGAGTAATTACCAGCGATACCCTGGAGCAGGCTATCGAAAGGGCAGGAAGCAAAGCAGGCAACAAGGGTTGGCAGGCTGCTTTATCTGCTATCGAAATGGCCGACCTGAGCAGTCAGTTTTAGCTGATAAGGAGCCGTACAATTGACATCAACACAGTCGAAAAAACTGGTCATCATTGATGGCAACAGCCTCCTGTACAGGGCATTTTATGCCCTGCCGCCCCTCCAGAATCGCCGCGGTGAACATACCAATGCGGTTTATGGATTTACCACGATGCTCCTTAAACTGCTCGAGTCTGAGGAGCCGGATTATATTGCCGTCGCTTTTGACCCCCCGAAGCCTTCTTTCCGGGTCCGGATTGCTGAGACCTACAAAGCCCAGCGTGAAAAGACCCCACCTGAGTTGAGTGAGCAGGTTCAGCGAACCCGTGAGATACTGGAGGCCATGCATATTCCCATATTTGAGGTAGAAGATTTCGAAGCAGACGATGTTATCGGCACCCTGGCTGCTCAATTTGCCCGGCAGGATGATAATGAAGTAACCGTTGTTTCCGGTGATGCCGATTTGCTCCAGCTAATCGGAGAAAAAGTTACCGTTATGCTTACAAAAAAAGGGATAACCCAGATGGAACGGTATGACAGCGCCAGCTTAAAAGAAAAGTATGGACTTGCTCCCGAACAGGTAATCGATTTCAAGGCGCTAAAAGGTGATCCTTCTGACAATATTCCCGGTGTGCCCGGCATTGGGGAAAAGACCGCCCGCAACCTGCTTGAAGAATACGGGAACCTGGAAAACATTTATAACAATATTGATCAGCTTAAAAATAAAACAGCTGAAAAACTTAAGGAATATCGAGAACCCCTTTATATCGGGCGAGACCTGGTTACCCTGCGCTATGATGTTCCAGTTAATTGTGACTGGGAGCAGTGCCGCTTCAGTGAACCCGATTACGAAAAGCTGCTTTCCATATTTAGCGAACTGGAATTTAAAAGCCTGGTAAACAAGCTCAAGCCTTCCTCCGGGGGCGGCAAAGCAGAGGGCGGGGAGAACCAGGCAGGCGAGCAGATTGAGAGTATCGATGCTCTTAATAATTTACTTGATAAACTTGGGCAGGGTGATATTATTGCTCTCTCTATTGAACATTACAGGGGACGTCCTTACTGGCGTCAACCGGTTTTGGCCCTCGGCCTCTCCGCCAGGGAGAAAGAAGGTTACTATCTTGACCCTGTCTCTTTTTCGGGTAGGGAAGCGAAAATCTGGGAAAAGTTGTCTTCCCTGCGGGAAAAGGGTGCCGGCTTGCTGGTTCACAACGTTAAGCAGTGGCATCATCTTTTTCTTGAGCGCGGCTTAAAACCTCCCCATTTTGTTTTTGATACCTATTTGGCTGCCTATCTTGTAGATCCCGCCAGGGGCGGGTACAGCCTGCCGGATTTGCTTCAATATTACCTGGGAATTGAAATCGAACGGTCACCGGTAAAGAAGAAGGAACAGCCCGATATAAAAAAGAAGGGTATCCGGCTGGCCGAGGAGGCCAGGCATCTCTTTTCTTTGCAAAAAAGTTTGTCAGAAGAGCTGGATATGCAGGAATTGACGGGGCTTCTCACCGATCTGGAAATGCCTCTCGCCCGGGTGCTTGCCCGTATGGAGCAGCAGGGTATGGCTGTTGACAGTGATTATTTACGTGACTTGTCGGCTGAAATACGCAGCCGCCTGGAAGAACTGGAAGGCAAAATCTATCTGCAGGCCGGGGAAGAATTTAACCTCAATTCACCGCAGCAGCTTTCCAAAATATTGTTCGACAAACTGCAGCTGCCTGAAATTCGTAAAACCAAGACTGGCCGTTCAACTGATGCCCGGGTCCTGGAAGAACTATCTTACCACCATGAGATAGCAGCGCTCTTGCTGCACTACCGCCAGCTGGCTAAGCTGGAAGGGACCTACCTGGCGGGCCTGATAGAGATAGTCGACCCTCGGCAGGAAAAAATATACACCACCTTTAACCAGGCTGCCACGGTCACCGGGCGTCTCAGCAGCAGCGATCCCAACCTGCAAAATATTCCCATTCGCCTTGAAGAAGGCAGGCGAATCAGGCGCGCTTTTATTCCTTCGGACAAAGAAAAGATACTTTTTGCCGCCGATTATTCCCAGGTTGAACTGCGCATCCTGGCCCACCTTTCACAGGATCCAATCCTGGTTGAAGCTTTCAAAACAGGGCAGGACATACACCGCCGCACTGCTGCCGAAGTCAACAACATCGGACTGGATGAAGTTACCCCGCTGATGAGAGAAAAAGCGAAAGCTGTTAATTTTGGCATTATATACGGCTCCAGTGATTACGGATTGGCCCAGAACCTGAAAATTCCCCGTGCCGAGGCCAAAGCATATATTGATAGCTATTTCGAGCGCTACCAGGGGGTCAGGGAGTATATGGACAGAATCATTAACCAGGCCCGCGAACAGGGTTATGTAAAAACAATGTTTAACCGCAGACGGTACCTGCCCGAAATTCACTCATCGAATCATAATACCCGTAGTTTTGCCGAAAGGATGGCTTTGAATACGCCCATCCAGGGTTCCGCTGCCGATATTCTTAAGCTGGCCATGGTCAAGATAGCAAAGATTGTGGAAGAAGGCGGCTTCAATGCAGCAATGCTGCTGCAGATTCATGACGAACTGCTCTTTGAAATTGATTCATCAGAGCTTGACTTTTTCGCCCCAATGGTTAAACAGGAAATGGAACAGGCCTACGAAATATCTGTCCCCCTGCAGGTAGACTTGAAACACGGTACTAACTGGGAAGAATTAAAGGAACTGTAAAAGGCTAAAGCCGCTATCCAGGATTCAGCAAAAAATGACGGAGATACTTCTCACAGGATAGAAATACTAACAAGTAAAATGTAGGGGTACGATAAAATTATTAACTAGTAAAATGCAGGGACACTATATTAATATTAACTAGTAAAATGCAGGGACACGATATTAATATTAACAGGTAAAATGTAGTAGCACGATAGAAATATTAATAAGCAAAATGTAGGGGCACGGCGCGCCGTGCCCGATTGCTGAAAAATGGAGATACAAGTTGCCCGAACTTCCTGAAGTTGAAACAATTAGACGCGAACTGGAGCCGCTGATCGGGGGCAAAACATTTGCCGAACCCATTTTACATATGCCTTCTACCATCGCCTATCCATCCCCCGAAGAATTTACATCCGGCCTGGAAGGCAGAGCTGTAAAAGCCCTGGCCCGCCGGGGCAAATACTTATTTATCGATCTTGACCTGGGTATACTGACCGTCCACCTGCGAATGACCGGCAATCTGCTATTTAGCGAAACAGGCCTGCCCGAGGAAACCCGCTTCCTGCGGGTCACTCTGCCCTTTACTGACGGAACGGTCCTGCACTATTCCGATATGCGCCGTTTTGGTCGCCTTTGGCTGACTGTTGATCAGCAGGAACTAGAGAAGGTTGTCTTGAAAAAAGTTGGTCCCGATATTTTGAATGAAGTGAGCCGTAAGGAATTTTTGGAACTACTCGGGAAAAGGCAGAAGGCTAAACTGAAAGCCCTGCTGCTCGATCAAAGCTTTGTTGCTGGTATGGGTAATATCTACACGGATGAATGTCTTTACCGCTGCGGACTTCATCCGGAAAGAGCAGCGGGAACCCTGGACCGGGATAAAGGACAGGAACTATACCAGGCCATCCAGGATGTTCTTGCAGACGGTATTAAATACGGCGGCACCACCTTTCGGGACTACCGCAACGCCAGCGGAGCGCTCGGGGAATTTCAGGAAAAGCTCGGTGTTTACGGCCGTAAGGATGGTTTATGTCCTTGCGGAGCGTCGATCGAAAAAAAAGTTGTAGCCGGGCGGGGCACCTATTACTGTCCCAAATGTCAAAAATAAAACTACTTCTTGAAGCTAAGGCGGTGCAGTTCCAGCCTGTGAGCTCAGAGTGTGCATTATACTTAAACAGCTTTAACACTGACAATAAAAGTAATATTATATAAAGAGCAGGTTGCTATTCAGCCATACTTAGCAGATTCTACTGTATCATTTATTTTTGGCACCAGAGACCGAGCAGCAATTTGAATAGAAAAGAAAGCCTGGTGAGTAGATGATAATCGGATTAACCGGGGGAATCGCCTCGGGTAAAAGTACCGTAGGAAAAATGCTGGAGGAAAAGGGAGCTCATCTGCTTGACGCCGATAAGCTTGCCCGGGAAGCGGTTGAACCCGGTCAACCGGCCTGGCATGAAATAGTTGACTGGCTTGGCGAAAAAATACTGCTGCCCGATCAAACTATTGACCGGGCCGGGCTGGCCAAACTTGTTTTTAAAGATAAGGAGAAATTGAAAAAATTAAACAGTATAGTTCATCCATGGGTTGGCTCACGATTTAATGCTTTGTCAGGGGAGATAAAAGCAAAAGACCCGGGAGCTATCCTGGTATACGATATACCGCTGCTTTTCGAAGCAGGTATGGAGGGTATAGTTGATCATATTCTCCTGGTTTACGTTCCCCGTGAGGTGCAGATAGAGCGGCTGCAGCAGCGTGACGGTTTATCCCGATCCGAAGCGGAACTACGCCTGGAAGCCCAGATGCCCCTGGAAGAAAAAAGAGATCAATCTGATACTGTAATAGATAACAGCGGTTCCCTGGCGTCTACTGCCCGCCAGGTCAATCAATTCTGGCAAACTATTATTTAAGAGGAGGCTGTTTATGCGTACTGTAACGTTGATTAAAGGTGATGGTATTGGGCCTGAGATATCAGAAGCTACGCTGAAAGTAATTGAAGCGGCAGGAGTAAAAATTGCCTGGGATGAAGTCAGGGCTGGTGAGGGAGCAATTGAGGAATTCGGCACCCCCCTTCCTGAAGCGGTAATAAATTCTTTGAAAAAAAATGGTCTGGGGCTAAAGGGACCGCTTACTACTCCGATAGGTTCAGGATTTCGCAGTATCAATGTCGCTTTACGCATGGAACTGGATTTATATGCTAATCTACGCCCATCGAAAACCTTTCCGGGTGTGCGCTCCCGCTATGAAGATATAGATCTGGTTGTAGTCCGGGAGAATACTGAAGATCTCTATTCGGGGGTCGAGCACATGGTTGGTAAGGATGCTGCAGAAAGCATCAAGATTATTACCCGCAGCGCTTCCGAGCGTATTGTCCGCTTTGCCTTCGATTATGCTGTAGTTAATAACAGGAAAAAAGTAACTGCTGTTCACAAGGCAAATATTCTAAAACTAAGTGACGGTCTGTTTCTTGAAGTAGCCCGCGAAGTGGCAGAAAAATATCCGCAGATTGAATTTGAAGATCGGATTGTCGATAATATGGCTATGCAGCTGGTCCAGAAACCGGAGATATATGATGTTCTGGTCATGCCGAATCTTTACGGCGATATCTTATCCGACTTGTGCGCAGGGCTGGTTGGCGGCCTCGGCCTGGTTCCCGGTGCGAATATCGGTGACAGTGCTGCCCTTTTTGAACCGGTTCATGGCAGCGCTCCGAAATATGCCGGTAAAAATTATGTCAACCCTTCAGCGATGATTATGGCTGCTGTCCTGATGTTAAAGCATATGGGCGAAAAAGATGCTGCAGACCGGATTGAAAAAGCCCTGGCTGACCAGATCAGGGAAGGAAAAGATCTCACCGCTGATCTTGGGGGCACCGCCGGAACTGCAGAAATGGCTGCAGCCCTGGTGGAGCGGATAAAAAGCCGGTAACAGTGGGACCGGAGCATAAGATATTATGCCCCGGATCTAATCGAACAGGGGAGATAAAAATGCGCGTTTGCGTGATTTCAATGTCCGGGTTAAGGTTAAACGACGCAGATCATTACAGCTCGGATCTAACGGACATACTAAAAAGCAGCGGCGCCGAACTGGCTGTTTTACCTGCTCACAGTGCGCTCATGCTTGGCCTGGCCGGTGGCGCCCTGGAGCCCGCTTCCGATTTTAACAGTAGTTTTCAGCAGTACATACAAAGCCACCGTGATTGGAACAACCGGTTCATAGATATTCACAGCCGCCTCGCCTGTAGTAATAATATATACCTGGCAGCCGGTACCCTTGTTGAAAAAGACGCCGGTGCGCACTATCACAGCGCGTACTGCTTTAACCCTAAAGGAGAGATCTGCGGCAGCCAGCGGCAAACGCATCTTACCTGGGCGGAACGTGAAATCGGATTAAGCAGGGGAGAAGAGTTAAACATATTTAACGTGAACGGTTTCCAGGCCGGGCTGGTTGTTGGAAATGACGCCCGTCACCCGGAAGTCGGCCGCATTTTTGCCCTGCGCGGTGCCGGTCTTCTTCTTCATTCAGGCGCTCTTGCAGCAGGCTTTAACTGCTGGCCGCAGGCCGCCGGCATGTGGTCACAGGTCCAGCAGAACCAGTTTTGGGCCCTGGAAGCGCAGCTAAGCGGCACAATCAACGGGCGTACTTTCGGAGCACCATCAGCTGTTATCGGTCCCTGTGAAATCACACCCGGTCAAAGCGGCTACTTAAACCGCGGCTACCCGCATACCAGCATGGTTACGGCTGATCTGGATGAGAAGGCCCGCCAAAAGATCAAAGAAGATTACCCCCTTCTTAAACTTTTAAATACGGAGGCTTATTCAGATCTCAAAAGGCTTTAATCACAGGGGCGCGACTCTACCTGGATAAGGCCAAAGAAGGAATAAAAAAGTTTAATCCGATATTAGATATCCTGCGTTCTGACTGGAGATTGACAGATGGCTCTTAATGGCTGGAAAGAAAAACTATATCAACGTTACCTGGTTTGGATCTGCCGCCCGGCCCGAATTGAAAAGCACCTGCGTTCTGTGCTGCCCGGGTCCGGTAAGCATATTCCACAGGCAGGCCGGCACCAGGTTCGGGCTGCCGCCCTGCAGCTTGAATTAAAGCTTTTTGGAAGCCCTATTGCTTTTGCGGACGAAATGCATCGCCGCACCAGGGAGGCAGTTAATGAAGGGGCCGAGATAATTGCTTTTCCTGAATATAATAACCTGTTTCTGTTAGGCCTTCTGCCGGGTTTTGATAAAATGGAGGAAGCCTATAGAAAGGAAGGAAAAGATGCCGAGACTGATCAGCAGGAGAAAAGCGAAGAAGATATAAGCCTAAACGATCTATTCCGCTATATGAGCCCTGCCGTTCAACCGCTGGTTAACACCATATTTTCCAGGCTGGCTGCTGCATACGGGGTATATATCATGGCCGGCAGCTATACTCTTGCTGATAATGGAAGCGTGATTAACCGTTCTTTCCTCTTCGGGCCTGCAGGACTTCTGCTCGGCAGTCAGGATAAGGTTCACCTGCTGCCCGTGGAAGAAGAGTGGAATTTGAAACGGGGCGGCTCATTTCAGGTTTATGAAACACCCCTGGGCAAGCTGGCCCTGCCTGTCTGCATGGATGCTACATACTATGAAACCTTTCGCGTCCTGGAACGAAGAGGGGCCGATATTGTTCTGCTGCCGATAGCTAATCTTGAGGAATATAATTACTGGCTGGCCCTGCGCGGGATCTGGCCGCGTGTGCAGGAAAGTCAGCTCTATGGTATTAAAAGCGCGCTTGTCGGGAGTATTGCCGGCATGAACTTTACTGGTCGGGCGGGCATTTTCGCACCCCTGGAGATTACTCCTCAG
>SKZS01000011.1 GCA_007127255.1 Syntrophomonadaceae bacterium
AGACAATAGGTCATAGCCGCTGTCAACGTCGTCTTGCCGTGGTCCACGTGACCAATCGTCCCTACATTAACGTGCGGTTTTGTTCGTTCAAACTTTTGCTTAGCCAACTAAATGCACCTCCAACAATTAATAAGCAACACTTTGAGTAATTATTTTCGTAGCAATGCTCTCTGGAACTACTTCATAGCGATAAAATTCCATGTTATAGACACCACGTCCCTGGGTATGGGAGCGAAGTTCGGTCATGTAGCCGAAAATTTCGGACAAGGGGACAACTCCCCTCACTACCTGAAGGCCGCTTCTCTGCTCTGTGCCGAGAATGCGTCCGCGGCGACCGGTAAAGTCGCCAATTATCTCGCCCAAATATTCCTCGGGCGCTGATATTTCTATCTTCATCACCGGCTCTAAAAGAACCGGTTTTGCCTTCGAAAGCGCTGTTTTGAAAGCCTTGGAACCGGCTATACGAAAAGCCAGTTCGGAAGAATCGACCTCGTGAAAAGAACCGTCTTTTAAGACAACCTTAACATCAACAACAGGGTAGCCGGCTAAAACCCCGTTCAGAGCTGCCTCTTTCATACCGCTCTCAACCGCGGGAATAAATTCCTTCGGAATAGCGCCGCCGACAATTTTATCCTCAAAAACAAAACCACCGCCAGATTCAAGAGCGGCAAGATCAATTACCACATGTCCATATTGACCACGCCCACCTGACTGACGAACAAAACGTCCTTCTGCAGTAGTTTCGTTGACGATAGTTTCCTTGTAAGCTACCTGCGGCCGACCAACATTTGCCTGCACCTTAAACTCACGCAGAAGACGGTCAGTAATAATTTCGAGATGAAGTTCACCCATACCCGAAATAATTGTTTGTCCTGTTTCCTGATCGGTATGAATTAGAAAGGTGGGATCCTCTTCAGACAACTGCTGCATCGAAACTGCCATTTTTTCCTGGTCAGCCTTCGTCTTCGGCTCAATGGCCACTGAAATAACCGGCTCGGGAAACTGGATATTCTCAAGGATTATTGGGTTGTTCATTGCGCACAGCGTTTCACCTGTCCCGATTTCTTTCGGTCCGATTAATCCAACAATATCACCGGTTGTAGCCTGTTCTATTTCTTCCCGGAAGTTAGCATGCATCCGGATTAATCTTCCAATACGCTGTTTCTTCTGGCGGGTTGCGTTAAGCAGGGTTGTCCCTTTTTTCAGAGTCCCCGAATAAACGCGGGCAAAAGCAAGTTTCCCAACAAAAGGATCGACCATGATCTTAAAGACCAGGGCTGCGAAAGGCGCATCATTTGCGGGAAGACGAAAGTCCTCTTCACCACTGTCGGGGTTATAACCCTTAACTGCTCCAACCTCAACTGGAGAAGGAAGCAGGTGAACAACAGCATCTAGTAATAACTGCACACCTTTGTTCTTGTATGAAGATCCACATAACACAGGAACCAGGTTGTGATGAATGGTCGCTTTACGCAAAGCCCGGTAACACTCATCGACTGTTATTTCCTCATTGTTAAAGTACTTCTCCATCAGATCGTCATCATACTCGGCAACTGTTTCCAGTATTTTCTCCCTGTAGTCAGCAACCTTCTCTTGCATTTCTTCGGGAATGTCGGTTTCTGAACTGCGGGTTCCAAGATCATCTTCATATTTAATTGCTTTACCGGTAATAAGATCAATTATACCGTTAAAGTCAGCTTCTTCGCCAATAGGCAGTTGAATCGGAAGGACATGAGCATGGAGTTTATCTTTTAACTGATCTATAACATTGAAGTAATTTGCGCCGACTGTATCCATTTTATTAATATAAGCCAGTCGGGGAACATGGTAGCGATCGGCCTGTCGCCAGACTGTTTCTGACTGCGGCTCTACCCCGCCTTTAGCACAAAATACAGCAACCACTCCATCCAAGACACGAAGTGAACGCTCTACCTCTACGGTAAAGTCCACGTGTCCGGGCGTATCGATAATATTAATAAGGCAATCTTTCCATTTACAGGTTGTGGCTGCGGAAGTTATAGTTATACCACGCTCTTGTTCCTGGGCCATCCAATCCATAGTTGCAGTGCCATCATGAACTTCACCAAGCTTGTGTAAGCGTCCTGAATAAAACAGGATTCTCTCGGTAGTTGTTGTCTTGCCGGCATCAATATGGGCAGCAATGCCTATGTTTCTAATTTTTCCTAATTCTGCTTCCTTGCTCATCTTATCCCTCCTTTCTAATGCAGAGGCCGCTGACCAGCATACCGGTCACCCGGGTAGAACAAACTAAATTTAAACTGAACGGCCTTTGCGATATAAAATTCTCATTAAACTAATATTAATTGTTACCAGCGGTAATGGGCAAAAGCTTTATTGGCTTCAGCCATTTTATGGGTATCTTCTTTCTTCTTAATAGAACCACCGGTATTATTGGCAGCATCCATCAATTCTCCGGCCAGGCGCTGGGCCATCGTTTTCTCTCCACGATTGCGGGCAAAACCAATTACCCAACGGATTGCCAGGATATTTTTACGATGTGAACTCACTTCCACCGGCACCTGGTATGTCGCTCCACCAACACGCCGGGGTTTGACTTCCAGGACAGGAGCCACATTACGCATTGCTGTTTCAAATACTTCATGCGGTTCATTTCCGCTTTTTTCGCGGATTATATCGAAAGCATCATATATAATTTCCTGGGCTGATCCCCTTTGTCCATCGTACATTAACTTGTTTATAAACCGGGTCACCAACTTGCTGTTGTAAACCGGGTCTGCTAGTATTTCCCTTTTTGAAACAGGGCCTTTACGAGGCATCTTATATCATCCACTCCTCACGTTTTTACTATACTTTCGGCTTCTTAGTGCCGTATTTTGAGCGCCCCTGGGCCCGGTTTTCAACACCGGCTGCATCCAGTGCTCCCCTGACCAGGTGATAGCGCACTCCGGGCAAGTCCTTAACCCGGCCGCCCCTGACCAAAACAACTGAGTGCTCTTGCAGGTTATGCCCAATACCGGGAATGTAAGCGGTAGCTTCAATTCCATTTGTCAGACGAACCCTGGCAATTTTACGCAAGGCTGAGTTTGGCTTTTTCGGCGTTGTTGTCGAAACACGGATACAGACGCCTCTTTTTTGCGGTGAACGATCCAATGCCGGGGCAGATGACTTATGGGTCACTTGCTTGCGGCCTTTACGAACCAATTGGTTAATTGTCGGCATTAGTCCACCTCCTTCTTATTCTTTAATAGCAGCAGTTGCTGCTTTTACCTTTATGCCGCATAATTTTCCGAGCTGCTGCATCGATTCGACATAATGTGGCTCAATATTTTTCTCTTCACATAAAGTAACTACCGGACTGATAACTTTTTCTTCCGCGTCCCTGGCAATAAAAACCTTATGAACTTCACCATTTTCAATAGCTTTTATCGTCTGTTTTGTCCCGACTACTTTGTTTCGGGAATTGTTTATTAAATCATCCAATGGAAAGGCACACCTTCCTTATATAAACCTCTCCCGGAATCTTAGTTGAGGCACCATAAGAGTTTAACACCGTACAGCACCCTTGTCAATAAAAACATTCGGGTTAATCCTCAAACATTTCCGGATCTTCTTCAATTCTTTCCGGCCGCTGATCACCGGTCGATACGATCGCGGTCTCTTCGGTATCGAGGTTAAGATCAGCTTCCGGCTTCTTTTCTTTCTCCGGTTCCTGCTCCAGACCCAGCGGGTGGACTTCGATATTACGATACCGGGTCATCCCCGTCCCGGCCGGGATCAGTTTTCCGATAATTACGTTCTCTTTAAGACCTAAAAGCTGATCCTGGCGACCCTTGATTGAAGCTTCAGTCAGAACACGTGTAGTTTCCTGGAATGAAGCTGCAGAGAGAAACGATTCGGTAGCCAGTGAGGTTTTTGTTATGCCAAGCAGGAGGGCACGGGCTATGGCTGGTTGACCGCCTTCTTCAACCACTGCGTTATTGAGGCCTTCAAAAACATAACTGTCAAGCATGCCGCCGGGAAGAAGCTCTGTATCACCGGGATCTTCAACCTTGACCTTCTTGAGCATCTGGCGAACAATAATTTCGATGTGTTTGTCGCTAATATCGACACCCTGCATTTTATAAACCCATTGGACCTCTTTGAGCAGGTAGAGCTGAACCCCGCGCACGCCTTTCACTTTAAGCAGTTCATGAGGGTTGATTGAACCTTCGGTCAGCTCATCCCCGGCATTTACAGTCGCCCCATTGTCTGTCTTAATCCTTGCACCGTACGGAATGAGATAAACCCTGGATTCACCGTGTTCAGAACTTAGCCTGATCTCGCGTTTATACCTTGTCTCAATAACTTCAACTTCGCCTGCAATTTCAGCAATGATGGACTGGCCTTTCGGTTTACGGGCTTCGAAAAGTTCTTCTACCCTGGGAAGGCCCTGGGTGATATCGTCACCGGCCACACCCCCGGTGTGGAAGGTCCGCATTGTTAACTGGGTACCGGGTTCTCCAATCGATTGGGCGGCTATGATACCTACTGCTTCACCGACATCGACAATTTTTCCGCTGGCCAGATCGCGACCGTAGCACTTAACACAAACACCATGACGCGTTTTGCATGTAAGCACGGAACGGAACCGAACTTCACTTATGTCTAACCCGGCTATCTGCTCGGCCATCTCTTCTGTAATCAGGGTGTTGGCTTCGATTAATACTTCTCCCGATTCGGGATGATAAACCTGTTCCATCGTATATCGACCGATGAGCCTGCTAACGGCATCTTCCAGGGTTTCTTCGTTATCCAGAAATTCGCTTAACCCTATGGCCTGACCGGTGCCACAATCATCTTCACGAACAATAACATCCTGAACCACGTCAACCAGTCTGCGTGTGAGATAACCCGAATCAGCAGTTTTTAAAGCTGTATCAGCAAGTCCTTTGCGGGCCCCATGAGTTGAAATAAAATATTCGAGAACAGTTAACCCTTCACGGAAGTTAGCCTTGATCGGAATATCGATAATCCTTCCGGCCGGGTCGGCCATTAAACCGCGCATCCCTGCCAGCTGCGTAATCTGCGATTCGTTACCGCGAGCTCCGGAGTGAGCCATCATATAAATTGGGTTAAGCTCATCCAGGCCATTCATCAGGGAAGCCGTTACATCTTCCTTGGCCTTGCCCCAGACTTCAATAACCCTATCGTAGCGCTCTTTTTCGGTAATTAAACCGTGGGCATACTGATCTTCGGTAGCTTCAACTTTTTCTTCGGCCAAAGTGAGAATTTCTTGTTTTTCCGGTGGAATTATTATATCGCTGACCGCAACAGTAATTCCAGCCCGCGTAGCATAATGGAAGCCCAGTTTCTTAACATTATCAAGAATTTCTGCTGTGCGGGTATTACCATACAAGCGATAACAACGGGCTATAAGTTCAGCCAGAAAATCCTTCTTAATGGCCCTGTTACGCGGAAGCTTTTTAAGAAACTTTTTCGGCTCGAAATTCTTTAAGGGCACGAAACTTTCTTCGGGTAAAAAGTTAACAAAATCGGCATTATTAATATAGGTAAAGTCTTTGGGAAACACATCGTTAAAAATCAGTTTGCCGACAGTGGTTAACAGGTATTTTTTGCGACGGGCGAAATCGCGACCTTTGAAACCTGAAGCACGAATAAATATACGCGCATGCAGATCAATGTTGCCCAGATCGTAAGCGATAATTGCCTCGTCTGTATTTGGAAATACTTTTCCTTCTCCCTTTGACCCGTCTTTTTCAAGGGTCAGGTAGTAGCACCCGAGAACCATATCCTGGGTCGGAGTAGTTACGGGGCGCCCCTCCTTGGGGTTAAGAATATTGTGAGCTGAAAGCATGAGCAGGCGCGATTCCGCCTGTGCTTCTGCCGACAGCGGCACGTGTACAGCCATCTGGTCGCCGTCGAAGTCGGCATTGTAAGCAGCACATACCAGCGGGTGAATCTGTATGGCACGTCCTTCTACCAGCACCGGTTCGAAAGCCTGAATGCCGAGGCGGTGCAGGGTCGGAGCGCGGTTCAAAAGGACAGGATGATCCCTGATCACTTCTTCAAGCACATCCCAGACTTCGGGACGTACTTTTTCAACCATCCGCTTGGCGCTCTTAATATTATGGGCGAGACCACCGCTTACCAGGCGCTTCATCACAAATGGTTTAAACAGCTCGAGCGCCATTTCCTTGGGCAGACCGCACTGGTATAGTTTTAGATCCGGACCAACAACTATTACAGATCGGCCCGAATAGTCTACTCGCTTGCCGAGAAGATTCTGGCGAAAACGCCCCTGTTTTCCTTTAAGCATATCACTTAAGGACTTTAACGGCCGGTTACCGGGGCCGGTTACCGGTCGTCCACGACGACCATTGTCTATTAAGGCGTCAACTGCTTCCTGCAGCATCCGCTTTTCATTGCGGACAATGATATCCGGAGCACCCAGGTCAAGTAGGCGCTTCAAACGATTGTTACGGTTTATAACTCTCCTGTAAAGGTCGTTTAAGTCAGAGGTGGCAAACCTGCCCCCGTCTAACTGGACCATTGGGCGCAGGTCCGGCGGAATTACGGGTATGCCATCCAGGATCATCCACGAAGGATCGTTGCCCGACTGCCGGAATGCTTCGACCACTTCCAGGCGGCGGATTGCCCGCACTTTTTTCTGACCGCTGGATACAGCCAATTCTTCGCGCAGCTCGGTGGCAATTTCATCCAGGTCAAGCGATGCAAGCAGCTTTTTGATCGCTTCGGCACCCATTTCAGCCTTAAACCCTTTATTTGATTTAAAAAGAGCCTGGTACTTTTCAAAATACTCGCGGTATTCCACTTCAGTTAAAAGCTGTTTATCACTAAGATAAGTTTCGCCGGGATCTATTACCACATAAGCGGCAAAGTAAAGCACTTTTTCCAGGTTACGCGGTGACATGTCGAGCAGTAAACCCATCCGGCTGGGAATTCCTTTAAAATACCAAATGTGCGAAACCGGGGCAGCGAGTTCAATGTGCCCCATTCTTTCGCGCCGCACCTTGGCCCTTGTTACTTCAACCCCGCAGCGGTCGCAAACAATCCCACGATAGCGAACACGCTTGTATTTTCCGCAGTGACATTCCCAGTCTTTTTGCGGACCAAATATCTTCTCACAGAAGAGGCCTTCACGTTCCGGTTTCAGAGTGCGGTAGTTAATGGTTTCCGGCTTCTTTACCTCGCCTCGCGACCAGGCCCTGATCTTCTCAGATGATGCCAAACCGATTTTCAGGGCATCGAAATTATTTACATCCAACAAAAAGATCTCTCCTTTCGCCAATCTTCACCTGTTTTGCAATTAGAGATTACTATCATCGTCTTCTTCCAACTCTTCATTCTCTTCCCCGAGTTCTTCAACGCTGACGTCCTTTTTGGATGAACGTTTCGGCCCGGGCACGTCATTATTTTCTTCGTCTTCTTCATCTTCAAGTTCTTCAAGTTGATCAAGGGAGACTTCTTCAACTTCGTCAGGCTTCATTACCTGCGGTATAATTGCCTCTTCCTCTTCTCCAGCTTCACTCTCGAGGTTTAACTCTTCTTCCTTATCAACAGTCTTTTTCTTGTCTTTCTTTGCTTCCGTTAAAGTCTCATCTTCTACCTGAGGTTCTTTACGGTAGATGAAGCGATCCAGGTCATCTTCATCCGACTCCATTCCTTCGATATTAACGTCAAGGCGGCGGTAATCTGAATCATCATCGCCCTCTTTAATTTCAACCTCTCCGGATTCTTCACTGAGCACCCGTACATCAAGACACAGGCTCTGCAATTCTTTAACCAGCACCTTAAATGATTCGGGTACTCCCGGTTCAGGGATATTTTCACCTTTAACTATAGCTTCATAGGTCTTGACCCGCCCGACAACGTCATCTGACTTAACCGTCAGGATTTCCTGCAGGGTATAAGCTGCTCCGTATGCTTCCAGGGCCCAAACCTCCATTTCTCCGAAGCGCTGCCCGCCAAACTGGGCTTTACCACCCAGGGGCTGCTGGGTTACAAGCGAATACGGCCCCGTGGAGCGGGCATGAATTTTATCGTCAACCAGGTGAGCCAGCTTAAGCATGTAAACATAGCCCACGGTTACTTCCTCATCAAAACGCTCCCCGGTGCGGCCATCATAAAGAATACTTTTACCGTTTAACGAAAGACCTGCTTCTTCAAAGGCGGCAAAGACATCGCTTTCTGTTGCTCCGTCAAAAACAGGTGACGCAATGCGTATGCCCAGCGCTTCGGCGGCACGGCCAAGGTGAGTTTCTAAAACCTGTCCGATATTCATGCGGGAAGGAACACCCAGGGGGTTTAAAACAATGCCGATTGGCGTGCCGTCAGGCAGGAAAGGCATATCTTCTTCGGGCAAGATCCGGGCAATGACACCCTTGTTGCCATGCCGACCGGCCATCTTATCGCCTTCAGATATCTTTCTTTTCTGGGCAACATAAACCCGCACCAGCTGATTGACGCCGGGCGAAAGTTCGTCACCTTCGTCTCGGTTAAAAACTTTGACATCGACAACAATACCGGATTCACCGTGAGGTATTCGCAGAGATGTATCACGAACCTCGCGGGCTTTTTCGCCGAAAATAGCCCTGAGCAGACGTTCTTCAGCGGTGAGCTCTGTTTCTCCCTTGGGAGTAACTTTACCGACCAGGATATCGCCTGCTCTCACTTCTGCCCCGATACGGATTATTCCGCGCCCATCAAGATCTTTTAAAGCCTCTTCTCCAACATTGGGGATATCACGGGTAATCTCTTCAGGACCCAGCTTGGTATCCCGGGCCTCCGATTCGTACTCTTCTATATGTATCGAGGTAAAAACATCCTCTTTAACCATTCTTTCGCTAATCAAGATAGCATCTTCATAGTTATAGCCTTCCCAGGGCATAAAAGCAACAAGGATATTGCGACCCAGCGCCATCTCACCATCACTGGTACAGGAACCATCAGCGATAACTTCACCA
>SKZS01000035.1 GCA_007127255.1 Syntrophomonadaceae bacterium
AGCATGGTTTACCATTTAACAAGTTGCCCAATTATTTCCACAAAGTACGTCTTGTCCAAACCGTTTTCACAGTTAAGTAAAGCTATAACTCCTTCAACATCGGCCAGCGCCCGGTGCTGCTGTTCAGGTGTAATACCATGCTCTTTCAATAGCGCCTGCAGTACACGCGAACACTTACGCCAGCTTGCCTTTTCCCCGGCTTTCCAATCACTTTTCCAGAATGTAAAAGGACAAGGGGACGTTTCTTTCTGTCCCTTAATATAAGATAATCACCTATTTCCAGTGGTGATCCATTTTAAAGGACCAGAAAAGATTTGGAAGAACTGCCACCCGTCCCCTGGCACGCTTTCCGCCCCCTGACATACACCTAAAAAATAAGTGTACTTATTGCTTTTAGCAAGTAATAAGTATTACTGATATAACAAGGACAAATGTTAATGGAAAGGAGCACTTTCATGATGAACGCAAAACATGTCAAGCCTACAGTAAGAGGCCAGATTACTATACCCCAAGATGTTCGAAATGAGCTGGGGATCACCCCGAACACAAAGCTTAAAATATACATAGAAAATAATAAGATTGTGGTTGAACCTGTCTCACACCTCGATCTCCTTTTTAAAGATATAGAAGAAGAGGCAAAAACTAAAGGCTACTCTAAAGAGGAGCTAAACCGGGAAATTGATATAGTAAGAGAAAAGCTGGTGAAAGAGATCTATAAATAATGAGAATAATGCTTGACACCAATATCATAATTTTCGGGATAGCTTTCGCAGGCAATGAAAGGAAGCTGCTTGATTCAATCTACTGCACGATTACAACCCTGGTTTTAAATGAATATGTTGCTTTGGAAGCCAAGACTGTCCTGAAAAGAAAATTCCCAGGAAAGGAAAGTTTACTCGACGACTTTATAGATATGTTTCAAGTTGAGATTGCTGCTATGCCTTTAATTAATTATCATAATAAACGAAATTAGATACCTTCAGCAATTCTTAATTTAAACTTTCCCGGAAAACCTGTAACCGGCCAAAACTTTTGGATAAAAAACGGCCATTAAAAATGGGTGCCTTTTGCTGTAAAATGGCATTTCTATGATTGCTCCTGTAACTTTCACCATCTATATTAAGAATTTCACTATTATGCTAACGTGCCAGTAGGCGGTGTGAAATTATGTGGCGGTTAACTAAGGTTAATATCTTTTGTATAACCGTGGTATAATCGGATTATGAATTCAGCACAGAACTAATCCCTGTTCAGTTGTTTTTACTTATCATGTGCAGGTGGGCTAAATGACTCAAATGACTAACGATCCAACTTATAAAGTAGTTTATAACAAGCCAAATGGCAATCTGTTTGATCATATGCCAGAAAACCTCTTTTCGATATTGGCCGGTCCGCTTAAAGATTTACATGCTTCCCTGTTACTTTTAATTTATGACCAAAATCGCCGCACCATTTATACAATTCCCCGCGAAACCGTAATTGATCTTTTCTGTGAATACCTCGAATCATCCGGAAGTGAAGAGTTACTTTTCGCTCAATGGGAAGAAGAAGATAATGAAGAAATAGGGCAAACCGGTTATAGTATCCGGGACCGATCCGCTCAGATGCTGCGGAAATTTATTGATGCCAAGTGGGTGATCCAGGAACAAAACCCCGATTATACATTCAAAATATCTTTACCTGATTATTCATTGTTGCTGCTGGAAACCCTGGATAAAATTCGAACCGGTTACCGGATGGAATTTCGCGGACGAGTGCTCAGTGTTTACCAAAATTTGACCGGAGAAGATAGCATGAGTTACGTGGCTCTTCAGCAGGCCCAGGAATCAACTGACGAACTGATCAAGGGGCTAACCAGTCTCAACCATAGCATAAAAAAATATACTGAAAAACTGCTACAATATGATGACCCTCACAGGATTATTAGTCAAATTTTTGATGAATACCAAACCCAGATTTTGGGAGAACAGTATTACCGGCTGAAAACATCTGAAAATATATCAAAATACAGAACCGGTATTCTAAGCCGGGTCAAGGAATGGCAGGTTAACCGGGTGGAAATTGTTAACCAGTCCAGGAGGATGGTTGAAGAAAATCAGGCCCAATCCAATATTGAAGGCGAAAACAAGATCTACGGCTGGCTTGATAATATCGAGGAATCCTTTGCCGGTATGGATGAGATCTTATCAGAAATTGATCACCGCAACAAACAGTATGCCCGCTCGGCAGTTGAAAAACTTCGGTTTCAGCTTCAGCAGGGCAGAGGCGTAGAACAGCATCTGGTAACCCTGCTGCGCCATTTGTCCCGCGAAGCCAGGCAAAAGGGGGAAAGATGCGAAGCTCCAGAAGAATTAAACTGCAGTATTAATATTTTTCCCCAACAAACAGTAGACGAATTAAGCGTAAAATTGCCTGCCCGAAACAAAAAATCACATAACCCTCAGCCCTTAAAACTTGTAGAGATAGATCAAAACATCAGAACCGGAAAATTGAAGCGTTTTCAAGAGAGGGTGCGAGAAGAAGTAACCGTAGATGATATCAACCGCTATGTGGACAACCTGCTCGAAGGAAAAGAAACCTTACCTTTAAGCGAAACCCCCCTCCAAACCAGGGATCAATGGGTCAAACTTATCTATATCCTGCTCTACAGCCGTTCCCGCCGGGCCCGCTACCAGCTTACCGGCACAAGAGGAAGCACGGTTTACCTGGATGAAGGAAAAATAGGACTGCCTGCATTGACCATTGTCAAATGGTCTGGTACGAGGGGATAGCTGTTATGGGCAATCTGGATAAATTATACTACCAATTGACGGACAAAGAAAAACAACATTTCAGCGAAACTTTAAACTTATTGCTGTCAAAAACCTACCTGGTTTACGAGCGTGAAGAAGATCGCCGTCATTACCGCTTTGTGGAAAAGAATTTTGAGTTGTTTACCCGCTACCTGGAGATGTCGCGATGGAGTTTGTATTTGCAAAAGCAACATGCTGTTATCCAGCTTTACAATATGGATGAACGTAATCGCCGAAGTTTCAACCTGCAAGAAACTATATTTTTAATTATTCTGCGCCTGCTCTACAATGAAAAAAGGCGTGACCTTCGTTTAACTCAGCAGGTGCTGGTTACCGGCCAGGAGATCCAGGAAAAATATATGGCCCTGCAGATCAGGAAGCGCCTGCCTTCCCGGGAAGATACCCAGTATATTTTGAAGCTGTTCAGCGCTTTCTCCCTGCTTGATTTAAAAAACGGGCACTGGCGGGATCCAGAGTCGGTTTATGTTCTCTATCCTTCTCTGCTGTTGGTTATAAACCCCGGTGATATGGAAACTCTTGCCGACTGGCTACGGGAGCAGGGAGAATTGGATAATGAGTTGGACCCCTTAACAGGGTTGGAACTGGAGGATAATAATGAGACACCTGACCAAAATTAAGCTGATAAACTGGCATTTTTTCGCTAACGAAACAATCCCGGTTGATGGCGACACTTTAATCACAGGTGATAACGGAGCCGGAAAGTCCACATTAATAGACGCTATCCAGGTAGTCATCATTGCTAATTTAAAAAAAGTGCGTTTCAATTCTTCGGCGATGGAGGATCGCACCACCAGGGATATTCGCTCTTATTTACGCGGCAAAACAGGAGTGGAAGGAAAAAGCAATTATTTGCGTAATGAGGATTTTTCCAGCTATATAGTTCTAGAAATTACCAGGACTACCACCGGTACTCCATATTTGATTGGTGTGGTTTTTGATTATTTCCATACCACCGGGGAAGAAGAACATGTTTTTTTCCGCATTGATGAAGAGCACCTTCACGACGACCTTTTTTTTAAAGGCCCCCAGGAGTTGCGCAACCGGGGAGAGTTTTTCAATTACCTCAAGGCCAGGGACGTAAAATTCCAACAGTACCGTAACGATCTTAACCGCTATATCTATGACCTGCGGCAGCTATTCGGAGGAGCAAAAGAATCATTTTTCTCTCTTTTCACCAAGGGTATATCCTTTTCTCCAATTACTGAACTGCGCAGTTTTGTCTATGACTACATCCTCGAGGAGCATCCCCTGGATGTGGAAAACATGCAGGAATACTTCGAGAAGTTCCGCCAGGTAGAGCAGATGATAGATGATACAAAAAACGAAATTGCTGCTTTAGAAAAACTTGAAGATAGCTATAGTGATATAGAAAAGTTGTATGAGACCCTGAAAATTAACGACTATATGGTAGCCAGGGGCGCTTATGAAGTCCAGTTGAGTAATATCGGGGAAATGAAACAGGAAAAGAATAGATTTCTCGACTGTAAAGAAGAAATTCAAAAGCAAATTATAGAAGCAAATTCCAACAAGGAACGAATTAAAGAAACTTTAACTGGTCTTGAAACCCTGATGCGGGAAAATGAAGCCAAGCAGAAAGAAGAAGAGCTTAACCGCCACCTGCAAATGCTTCGCGAAAAATTAGATGAGCTAATGTGTCTGGAAAAGAACCTGGTTCACCGCTTTATAGCCGAGGCAGAAGAACTAGAACATCTTTATAATATTCTCAGTGCCCTAAATGCACCCGTTGAAATAACCGGCGTTCTTTTGGAAGCAAAAGAGGCCTGGCAACAGTCTGTAGACTCCGGCAGGGCGGTGTTACCGCAAGATAATACAGTTTATGCCGGAGCCTGGGCTAAAGCCATGCATTGGCTCTTCCTTCAGAAGGATCTGTGGCAGAAAGAAAAAGACGATTTATCCCGAGAAGAAATCAGGCTTAAAAAAATGATCGACGATTTAGAAAACAACCGGGTGCTTGGCACAGAATCTCCTACCATGAAATTAAAAGGGGTCCTTGAAGAAAATCTTACCGACCCAGAAGGTGAAAAGCTTCCCGTTCACATTTTATGTGAGGCTATTGATATTGGAAATGAGCGCTGGCGAAATGCCATTGAGGGTTACCTGCACACTCAAAAATTTGACCTGCTGGTTCCTCCAGCCTATTTTAATGAAGCGCTTTCCCTTTATGAGAATCACAGGTACACCCTACACATCGAACGGGTGGGGCTGGTTAATACCGGCAAACTTATGCAAGAAAAACGCGGCCCCGATCAAAACAGCCTGGCCGAAGAGATAACCGCATCTGTTGATTATGTGGCAGCATATGTTAACCACCTCCTCGGGTCGGTTATTAAGTGCGATTCGGAGCGGGAACTAAGTAATTATCGGCGATCGATAACAGACAGCTGTATGCTTTATCAAAACCACACTGCCAGACAGATTCCCAGCAGCCGTTACGAAACCCCTTACATCGGTAAAGAGGCGATTCGGACCCAGCTTTTAAGAACCAGGCATCTCCTGGAAGAACTGAGCAGGCAGCGGTCAAAAATAGGAAAAAACCTGAACGTTTCTGCTCCAACCGATTCCTTTTCCACCGACAAGCGTGATCGTTACAACCACTGGAGTGAAGAAGCAGGCAAGCTGCTGGAAAAAAATGATCTGTCTGCTGCACTGGAAAAAACTCAAAAAGAGCTTCTTTCCCTGGATTTTAGCGAATACGAGAATTTTGAGAGGGATTATCATAAAAATAAGCTGGAAATGGACAGGTTAGATGAGCAGCTGCAGGATCTGAACAAAAGCCTGGGCGGTTTAGAAAGCAAAATTCAGAATATAAACGTGCAGCTTGAAAACTTAGCGGAGCAAGAACAAAATAGTCAGCAATTATTAATCCGGTTAGAGGAGCAGCTGGACAAAGAAATTTTGGAACAGTGCCGGCTCAAGTGGAAAAAAGAAGTGCAGGAGCGAAATCCAGAGGTGCTCTACCATAATTACAGCAGGAACCGGGACGGGATCAATACCAGGATCAACAACCAGAGAAATAAATTGATAAAAATGCGAACTGAATATGTTTATAGCTATAATTTCCCGGGCGATCCCGAAAGTCAGGATAACTGTGCTTTCAACCAGCGCTACCGGACTTTAATCGACAGCCACCTGCGGGATTATGAAAAGCAGGCCCGGGAAGCAAGAGAAAAAGCAGAACACAGTTTCCAGGAACACTTTATAGCGCGCCTGGGTGAATACATAAAGTTGGCCCGGGAAGAAATCAAGGAATTGAACCGGGCTTTGCAGGGGATGCGGTTTGGTAGTGAGGAATACCGTTTCAGCCTTGTGGCCAAAGCGGAAACCAAGCACTACTATGATATGGTAATGGATTCCGGGGTTTACGAAGGATCAATATTTAGGCCCACATTTTATGAGAAGTATGGCGATGCCATCAATGATCTTTTTAATGAAATCGCTAATCGGGACAGCGAGCTTAAAGAAACCATGTATGCGCTTACTGATTACCGCACCTACCTGGATTTTGACATTACAATCACCGATCAAATGGGTTATAAGAGCAATTTTTCAAAGGTGGCCAGGGACAAGTCCGGTGGAGAAACTCAAGTTCCTTTCTACGTTGCCATTCTGGCCTCATTTTACCAGGCTTATCAACTATATCGCAAAAGCGACACTCTGCGCCTGGTGGTTTTTGACGAGGCCTTTAACCGGATGGATGCTGACCGGATCGAAGAAGCAATCCGGTTTATGCAAAAGCTTGGCTTTCAGGCGATGATAGTGGCTCCAACCGGCCGGATCCAGTTAATAGTTCCTTACATGAATACCAACCTGGTAGTGATGAAAGATAACTTTACCAGCTTTATTGAAAAAGCGACTCGCAAGGAGTTGATTGAATCTGGGCAAAAAACAGAGATGCGAAAGGTTAAAGAAGGCTAATCAAATAGATAAGGACAGGGCTGCTACCCGGACAGTGTAGTATTATACCTGATTTTTCCCACCCGATATGCCATAATATTTCTATGCTTGCAAGTTTGCCGGGCACTATATATATGGAGCGGAGTTCAATAAATGGGCAAAATAGTACTTAGTAAACTCCAAAAAGAAATTTTGAATGATCTCGTGGACCGTTATGAAAAACGCCAGAGTTACGGTACTAACCAAAAAAGCAAACGAAGAACTATGATAAAAATTGCCAGCCATAATTTTCCTGGTTATTACCATGCCAGTGACAGCAGTTACCGGCTTTTGTTCAACTCGGAAGCGCAGCAGCTGGAACAAGAAGGTTTGGTTACTTTGCAGTGGGAAAGGTTTAATGAGAAAGAGTACTTGGAGCGCATATCTCTCAATGAAGACAATCTTAAGATTATTTACGAAATTCTTAAACGCAGATCAAAAAAAGAACTGTATCGATCAACCGCTCAAGTCATGGAAAAATGGAGTGAGGGTGCGCCGCCCGAACTGAAGATTTTCTACAGTCGCCTACTTTCCGATCTGAATCAGCTAAAAAAATTACCCCCTCCGATCAAGCCGGAGCGCGAAGAGGAGTTAATCCAGCTTTTACAAGGGCTCCATGCCTGTTTTGAGATCAGGCAAAGCGAGATCCCCAAGCGCTTACTTAGTGTACGCTTATACGGTAACTCCAAGCGCTGGCAGGAACTGGAAAGATCTGTCGTCGAGATCTTGAGATCCTACTGCTTAAGTGAAAATGAAGCAGCCGAAGATCATGTCGATATACTTGCTGAAAAAGGAATCGTTGATAATCCGACTCATATTAATCTTTCCGGGCCGCTAATTATTTCTACAAATAAAGGCCGGGTAGATCTGTCTGCGTTTTATCCTGATCTCGGTCTCCCGTCAGAAATGGCCAAAGAATTACTGGTGGATACATGTGAGGCCGAAGCAGTCATTACCGTCGAAAATAAGACTTCCTTTTATCAATATCTATACAATGCTCCTGCAAGCCATTTAGTCCTTTACCTCGGTGGGTACCATAACCCACCCCGCCGGGAACTGCTTCAAAAACTCTATAGTTATCTGCAAAACAATAATCCCCGGGCCGGTTTTTACCACTGGGGAGATCTGGATCTGGGCGGTATAACCATCTGGCATAACCTGGTAGAAAAAACGGGCATTTTCTTTCAGCCAATTTATATGGATGTAAAGACTTACCTTAACTACCTGGACCGAGGACAGCCCTTCGATGAAAAGTATGGCTATAAATTGGAGCAGTTAATGGCTAATCCCGCCCTGGAGATATTTCATCCCCTTATTAAAAAAATGCTGGAGCATAAACTACGCCTGGAGCAGGAAGCAGTCACATTGTTAGATAAAGAGATAGGGGCCGTTCCAAGGTGAATAGCATGACTCTTTTGGAAAAATTACTGTAGACACAAATATATGCCACGGCAAAGCAGGTATAGCTGGTATACGTATCCCCTTTTGGCTCCCAAAAATTAGAGCAAAGAATTCGAATCCTGTCTCCATGTCTACAGGCCAGACCTATCAGCAAAGCAGCTTAACTTTGCAGGAAATGTGCTTTGCCATTAACTGAAAATGCTTATCCAGGGTTAGCAATGTGGCCCCGGTAAAAATTGCATTTTGGTAAACTATGAGATCGGGAATACCAACCTTATTGATACCGTTTTGCAGATTAATTAGCTGATATTCTCTAACTTGTTCCCAGTTAATTTCTAACGGCAGTTTTTTCACCGTGCTGAGTATTTCTGCCAGATCACTTTCTTTTCTATGCCTGATTAGCGGCAGCAGCTCTGATAAAATCAATTCATTTGTGCAAATCGTATTAGCATCAATATCTTCATCAAGACTTCTCGTATATTCATCGCCCCGAAAATAAGCAATCCAAACTGAAGTATCTACCAGGATGCCGCTCATCTTTCTCTGACCAGATCCAGGTCTAGATCCAGGGACACTTTTCCATAATAGTTTTTCAGCCTTTTCACCTTTTCTTTAACTATTATATTTTCCAGGGCTGTTATTATTAGCTCCGTCTTAGTTTTGCAATTTGTAACTTCCATCGCTTCATTAACCAGATCTTCGGGTAAATCCAGTGTCGTCCGCATACGATCTCCTCCATTTATGCATATACTAACACTTATTTAATGCATAGTCAACGTGAAGTA
>SKZS01000046.1 GCA_007127255.1 Syntrophomonadaceae bacterium
ATGCTGCCGGGCGGATGCAGGAAGCTGTAACATTGTTAACAGATAAGGTTGTGAAAACTGATGCCGATAATTGAGATGAAAAAGGTATTTCTGTTAGGGCACCGGCAGGAAAGAGATAAAATATTTAACCTCCTTCACAACCTGGGTAGCGTTGAAATGGTTGATGTGAAATCCGGGGAAGCGTGGGATGAGTTTCAAGCTCTTTTAGAGCCCGATCAACCTCCCGAGAATATCTCGCAAATAGATACGACCCGGAGTGACATTCGATATTGTCTTGATTTTTTCCAACGTTATTTTCCGGTGAAAAAAACCTTTATCCAGCAGTTTACCGGCGGCAAGTTGGAATTGAGCGAAGATCAGTTCACAGAATACATCGAGTCCCTACACAGGGCGGACGAAATCTATGGCTCCTGCCGTCAGGTGGAAGACAAACTGGCCCGGATCCGTAATGAAATAACTCAGGCTAATAACCTGATTGCAGAACTTGAGCCCTGGGAATCGCTTGATTTGCCCCTGGAGCTTGTTAAAGATGGCAGTTACGCTGTTATGGGGCTCTATACTGTTCCCCGGGATAATGCTTTAGAGCTGCAGGAAAGTCTCGCAGAAAATGTTTCGAATTATTACCTGAAAGAAGTAACTTTTGATAATGAGTTTATGTATTTCTTCTATGCCGGTCTCTCTGAAGAAAGAGCAGCCCAGGCTGACGTATTTAAGGAAAACGCAGTAACTGAAGTAAACTTCTCTCAACTAAGCGGGTCCCCGGCAGAAAACATAGCATCGTTGCATAAACAACTGGATGATCTTGAAGAAGAAAGGGCTTCCATTTTAAGAGAGATTGAAAGCCTCCTGGAGCACCGGCCAATGCTGATGGCCTGTTATGATTACATAGATAATGAATATAAGAAGCATGATGCGGTGTCTAATTTGGCCCGGACTGAAAACAGTTTTTTGCTTGAAGGCTGGGTCCCGGCTCCGGTTTTAAAGGATCTGGAAAATACTGTAGATGAAAAAACCGAAACAGCGGTGCTTACCTCCAGGGATCCCGGCGAGAAAGAAAATGTTCCGGTATTGTTGCATAATCGAGGACCTGCAGAAGCCTATGAAGTAGTTACCAAGCTTTTTAGCACACCCCAAAGGCGTGAAGTTGACCCAACACCTTTCATGGCTCCTTTTTTCTTCATTTTCTTTGGTATTTGCCTCGGTGATGCCGGCTACGGAATACTTTTAGGTCTGCTTGCTGTTTACTTTACCCGCCAGCTAAGAATTGGAGAAAGTGGAAAACAACTTCTCAAGCTATTACTACTGGGCGGGATTTCCTCAATTATATTTGGAATTCTATTCGGCGGTTACTTTGGTGATTTGATTAAATTACCGCCGCTCTGGTTTGATCCTCTTGATCAACCGATGCAGATGCTATATTACTGCTTTGCCATTGGCCTGGTGCATATCTACTTTGGAATGGGTGTGCAGGCTTATCGTAATATCAAGGCCGGTAAGCCTCTTAGTGCGTTATTTGACCAGGGTTTCTGGTTTATTTTTTTAAACGGTTTAATCTTGCTCCTGCTTCCAGGCTTTGAAACAGCAGCCCAGTGGATAGCTATTGGTGGCGGGGCAGGATTGGTCCTGACCCAGGGGCGCAGCCAAAGCGGCCTGGTCTTGAAATTTTTAAGCGGCTTACTAAGCCTGTATAACATAACCGGTTACCTGAGTGATGTTCTTTCTTACTCGCGACTTCTTGCCCTGGGTCTGGCTACCGGAGTTATAGCTGTAGCCATAAACTCCATGGGTGAAATGGTCGGAGGCGGGGTTGTCGGCACAGTGATTTTGAGCATCATATTGCTTGGCGGGCATTCTTTTAACATAATAATTAGCGCCCTCAGTTCATATGTTCATACCAGCCGTTTGCAGTATGTTGAGTTTTTCGGCAAATTTTTTGAAGGTGGCGGCAAACCATTTAAACCTTTTGGGAAGAGCGCCAGCTATGTTGATGTAATTAAGCCTGAAGAAGGATAAAAACTATAAGGATAAGAAAATACATTTTGACTGAACAAAAAGGGAGGCTTTAAAAATGACAGGAACTGAAATAGCACTTATAGGGGCGGCACTGGCAGTAGGTCTTGCCGGCATCGGCTCGGCAATCGGGGTAGGTATAGTCGGCCAAAGTGCTGCCGGCCTGGTAACCGAGGACCCTGACAAGTTTGGACAAACTTTGCTCCTGCAAGCTTTACCCGGGACCCAGGGTATCTATGGTTTGCTGGCCGGATTCTTGATTATGCAGGAAGTAGGAGTAATAGGTGATGCCCCGATGTTAGTCTTGGAATCGGCCCAGGGATATGCCTTTTTAATGGCTTCAATCCCTATTGCCATAGTTGGCCTTGTTTCCGGAATTTACCAGGGCAGGGTTTCCGGAGCTGCTGTAGGCCTGGTAGCGAAGAGACCTGAAGAGCTTGGTAAAGGGATTGTTTATGCTGTAATGGTCGAAACTTATGCAGTGTTGGCTCTGCTGGCCACAATTCTGCTGCTTTTTGGTATAGATGTAAACGGGTAAAGGACGTCGGCACAAAGGAGTGAAAAGCGTGAAAGAGGGAGCAGAAAAAATTACTCAACGTATTTTGGACGATGCACAAGCCCGTGCCGACTCCATAAAAGCTGAAGCTTCAGAAAAAGCCAAGGCTGTTGAAGATGAAGCCAGGAAAAGAGCAGAACGTAAAAAAGAGGAGCTTCTTGAGCAGGCTGGCAAAGATGCTGAAGAGCAAAAAAGAAGGATCCTTGGTGTGGCCCAGCTAGAAGCACGCAAAGAATTGCTGGCAGCCAAGCAGGAAATGATAGAAGAGGCATTTCAAAAATCCCTCGATCAGCTAACTTCCATGGATGAGAAACCATACCTTGCTATAATCCGCGAGATGCTTCTTAATCTAGTAGAAAGCGGGAATGAAACAGTAATTTTCTCTGCCCGTGATTTGGAGATAATTTCAGATGGTTTTTGGAAGGATGTTAACAAAGCCCTTGTAGATAAAGGCAAAGAAGGTAATCTAAAACTTTCCAGGGAAAGCAGGGAGATTAAGGGCGGCTTTATTCTCCAGGCCGGCGGGGTTGAGATGAACTGTTCTTTTGAAGCTTTGCTGGAGGAAAAGAGAGATCAACTGGAAACTGAAGTGGCCAATATACTTTTTGAATAAAGGAAAGCTTTCCTCCAGGAAAGGAGAGCAAAAAGCAAATGCCCATTGATGATACTATTTACGCTTACTCGGTTGGACGAGTGCGGGCACTGGAAACACGGTTGCTTGATCAAAGCCGTTTTGAACGCATGATTGATGCCGCTTCCGGAGAAGAAGCACTAAAAGTGCTATCTGAAACGGATTATGCTGCTGCAGTGACAGAATTGAATGATGTTCATGATTTTGAATATATGCTTTCGGCAGAGCTAAAAAACATTTTCGATTTGATCAGGGATATCAGCCCCAGACCAGAGATGATCGCCACCCTGGCTCTGCGCTATGATGTACATAACTTAAAAGTTTTATTCAAAGCCAAGTACCTGGGAGTCAAAACAGATCTATTGATACCTGTCGGAACAGTGGATCTTAATAAGCTTGAATATGCAGTTAATGAAGATGATTACCGGGATTTTCCGGGAGATCTCAGGCAGGCCGCGGAAAATATAAATGAAGATTTTTTGGTGAATCGTGATCCCCAGATTATTGATCTAATATTGGACCAGGTTCTTTACAAACAGCTGATTACTTTAGCCGGTGAATACAACTCAGCATTTCTTGAAGGTTTATTTATCAGGCAGATCGATTTAACTAACCTGAAGACATTAATTCGGGTTAAGCGGATGGGCCTTGATAGAGAGTTTCTAAAGAAAGTGCTATTGCCGCATGGCTCCCTGCCTGCAGACCGCTTAATCAGCTTAACTGATGAACCCCTGGAATCTATGATCACCGCTCTCAATATGAGCGAGTATGCAGATCTTATCGAGGAAGGGGTCCGGGAGTGGTTGGAAAAAGGAACCGCTTCCCGTTTTGAAAAGCTTGCTGATGATTATATAACTGCATATTTGAAAAAGGGCAAATGGAAAGCTTTTGCCCTGGAGCCCCTGGTTGGTTATCTGTGGGCTAAAGAAATTGAGATAAAAAATATCCGCATAGTTATGGTCGGTAAGATTAACCAGTTACCTGCCGAAGCGATCAAGGAGCGAATACGCAATGTCTACCTATAAAATAGCTGTGATTGGAGACAAAGATTCTATCCTTGGATTTAAAACTATTGGTGTGGAAACATTTCCGGTAACCAGCAGTGAAGCAGCTTTGAGTTCCCTAAAAAAGCTGGTCTCAGAAAACTACGGGGTTATATTTATAACTGAAGAGCTGGCCCGTGAATTAGAAGATATTATAAATGATTTGAACAAACGCTATTTGCCTGCAGTTGTTTTGATTCCAAACAGCAAGGGTACTTTGGGTATAGGTATTCAGCAAATAAAAAAGAATGTTGAAAAAGCAATCGGCGCAGATATTCTTTTCAGGAAAGAAGGTTGATAACTTGGATGTTGGCAGGATAATAAAAGTTTCCGGTCCTCTTGTCGTAGCAGATCAAATGGGCGATGCCCGTATGTATGATATGGTCAGGGTTAGCGATGCCCGCTTGATGGGAGAGGTTATAGAGTTGCACGGAGATCGGGCCTCCATACAGGTATATGAGGAAACAGGGGGGATAGGACCCGGAGAATCGGTTTATTTAACCGGGGAACCGCTAAGCGTTGAACTGGGGCCCGGTTTGATTGAAGCGATATTTGACGGAGTACAGCGTCCGCTGGATTCTATCAGAGAACAGGTTGGGGACTATATAACCCGCGGAGTCGAAGTAAGCCCTTTGGACCGTGAGCGCAAGTGGGACTTTGTTCCCAAAGTTAAGGAAGGCGATAAAGTTCAGGCCGGCGACATAATCGGTACCGTTCAGGAGACAACCCTGGTTGAGCATCGCATAATGGTGCCCCCTGACAGTCCTGATGGAACAGTAAAAGAAATTAAAAGTGGCGAGGCAACAGTAACTGATGTGGTGGCAAAGATCGAAACCGATAGCGGTTTGGTTGAAGTCAAAATGATGCAGCGCTGGCCAATCCGGGTGGGGCGTCCATACAAGGAAAAAATGGGCCCTCATATTCCTATGATTACCGGTCAGCGTATTATCGATACTTTCTTCCCGGTTGCCAAGGGAGGCACAGCCTGTATACCGGGACCCTTTGGCAGCGGGAAAACAGTTACACAGCACCAGTTGGCCAAGTGGGCTGATGCTGAAATAGTGGTTTATATTGGCTGCGGTGAGCGCGGCAATGAAATGACCGATGTGCTGATGGAATTCCCTGAATTAAAAGATCCCCAGTCAGGCGAACCTTTGATGAAACGCACCGTACTTATTGCCAATACCTCCAACATGCCTGTGGCCGCCCGTGAGGCTTCAATTTATACCGGAATTACCATAGCTGAGTACTTCAGAGATATGGGTTACAGTGTCGCTTTAATGGCCGACTCTACCTCACGCTGGGCTGAAGCTTTGCGTGAAATGTCCGGACGCCTTGAAGAAATGCCCGGTGAGGAAGGTTACCCTGCTTACCTTGGTTCCCGTCTGGCCGATTTCTATGAGCGTTCGGGGCGGACTATATGTCTCAGTAATGAAGAGAGAGAAGGTGCCCTTACCCTGGTTGGAGCCGTATCTCCTCCCGGTGGTGACTTGTCAGAGCCGGTATCGCAGGCTACACTGCGTATTGTAAAAGTGTTCTGGGGCCTGGATGCTTCTCTTGCTTATCGCCGGCACTTTCCGGCGATTAACTGGTTGCTCAGCTATTCTCTCTACCTGGAAAACGTTGCTGAATACTTTAGCGATACTTTAGGCGAACAGTGGAACAATATGCGTCGTGAAGCGATGCGCTTATTACAGGAAGAATCTGAACTGGAAGAAATCGTTCGCCTGGTCGGGGTGGATGCCCTTTCGGCAAGAGAAAGGTTAACTTTAGAGACCGCTAAATCACTGCGGGAGGATTTTCTGCACCAGAACGCTATGCACGAAATTGATACTTACAGCTCTCTGCAAAAACAGTTTGCCATGATGGATTTAATATTAGCATTTCATCATCAAGCAGCGGCTGTTATTGACAAGGGTGAAATTGATCTGGATCTTGAGAAAATGTTTTCACTTTCAGTCCGGGAAAGAATTGCCCGGGCCAGGTATATCCCTGAAGATGATCTCAAGGATTTGGAAGGTATCAAAGCGGAAATAAAAGAGCAGATTTCCTCATTAACCGGTGAAGGAGGAGATGAGGATGCTTAAAGAATATAAGACAATTATTGATGTAGCCGGTCCGTTAATGCTGGTTGAGGGAGTTGAAGGTATTAAATATGGGGAACTGACCGAAATCGAGATGCCCGGAGGAGATATCAGGCGGGGACAGGTCCTGGAGGTAGACAGGGATCGAGCCCTGGTTCAGGTTTTTGAAGGTTCAACAGGCCTGAATATCGGTACAGCCAGGGTTCGTTTCCAGGGCAAATCGATTGAACTACCTGTTTCCATGGATCTGCTTGGCCGGGTCTTCAGCGGGATGGGCCAACCCCGTGACCAGGGGCCGCGAATTATTCCCGAAAAAAGGCTGGATATCAACGGCTTTCCAATTAACCCTTATGCCCGTGACTACCCTTCTGAATTTATCCAAACCGGTGTTTCTGCTATCGATGGCATGAACACGATGGTGCGCGGGCAGAAATTACCGATCTTTTCCAGCTCCGGATTGCCCCATTCCAGGTTGGCTGCCCAGGTTGCCCGTCAGGCCAAGGTGTTGGGAACTGAAACAAAGTTCGCGGTAGTTTTTGCAGCGATGGGGATTACCTTTGAAGAGGCAGACTTTTTTATCAGTGATTTCCGGAAGACCGGGGCTATTGAAAGGTCGATACTTTTTATCAACCTGGCAGATGACCCGGCTATTGAAAGGATTTCTACGCCGCGTATGGCCCTGACGGCAGCTGAATACCTGGCCTATGAAAAGGATATGCATGTTCTGGTTATCCTGACCGATATGACAAACTATGCGGAAGCTTTGCGAGAAATATCAGCAGCACGTAAAGAGGTTCCCGGGCGGCGTGGTTATCCCGGCTACCTTTACACAGATCTTTCGAGCATTTACGAAAGGGCCGGCCGGATTCAGGAACGAGGCGGGTCTATTACCCAGCTGCCTATTCTGACCATGCCTGAAAATGATAAGACCCATCCCATCCCCGATTTAACCGGGTATATTACCGAGGGGCAGATAATTTTAAGCCAGGAATTACACCGGAAAGGTATGTATCCTCCTGTCGATGTCCTTCCTTCACTTTCCAGGCTTAAGGATAAGGGTATTGGAGCCGAGCAGACCAGGGAGGATCATGCAGATACGATGAATCAGCTTTATGCTGCATACGCCCGGGGTAAGGAAGCAAAAGAATTAGCGGCCATTCTCGGTGAAGCAGCTCTTTCTGAAGCCGATAAAAAGTTCTCCCGTTTTGCAGATGAATTCGAAAGCCGCTATGTTTCGCAGGGAGAGGAAGAGGATCGGACTATTGAAGAAACACTTAATCTGGGCTGGGAACTTTTAGCTTACCTGCCGCGGGTTGAGTTGAAAAGAATTCGTGATGAATATCTTGAGAAATATCTGCCTGAGCAGGAGGAGGTTTAGGTCATGGAAATCCGGGTCAATCCAACCCGCATGGAGCTAAACCGTCTGAAAAAGCGATTGACCATGGCTCAGCGGGGCCATAAATTACTGAAAGATAAAAGAGATGAGTTAATCCGCCAGTTTCTAATCCTGGTCAGGAAAAACAAGGATCTTCGTGAGCATGTAGAAGAAGAACTTTCAGCCGCATTTTCCAAGTTTTTGTTGGCAAGAGCTGTTATGCCTGCAGAAAGCCTGGAAGAAGCCCTGATGTATCCGACCAAGACTCTTAGCCTGGAGATAAGCGAGCAAAATATTATGAGTGTCTATGCTCCCAAGTTTAACTGGGCGGAAGAGGATACCGGAAGTGAAGAAGATAGCAGTATCTATCCCTACGGTTTTGCCGATACATCTGCCGAACTGGATATCTCAATTGAAACCTTATCCTCGATTCTGCCCCAGTTGATGGAACTGGCGGAAGTGGAAAAGGCAGTTCAGCTGCTGGCTGAGGAAATCGAAAAAACCCGCCGGCGGGTAAATGCGCTTGAATATGTTTTAATACCCAGGCTTGAAGAAACGATTAAGTATATCACCATGAAGTTGGAGGAAAGTGAACGGGGCGCTCTAACCCGCTTAATGAAAATTAAAGATGTAGTCCGGGCCAAGATGTAGGGTTTATTTTGTATACTTACCCCGGAAATATCCATGTTCATAGTTCTTATTCCGATGGCAGCGGAAGCATTGAAGATATAGCAGTTGATGCTGCTGCTGCAAATTTAAGTTATGTCATTATATCCGATCATGAAACCTTAGGCGCTTTGTCTAAAGAATCAATTCGCCATGGTGTAGTACTGTTGGTTGGAGTGGAAATTAACCGGCTGCACAGTCACTACCTGGCTTTAGATCTCACCAAACTGATTCCTTCAAATTCAGAAGATCCCCAGCAGGTTATTGACCAGGTCAGAGAAGCAGGCGGCCTCGGATTTATTGCGCATCCTTTTGAAAAAGGCTCTCGTTACCTGGAAAAGGGAAAAGCTTATCCCTGGAAAGTGTGGCCTGTTTTTCGTTTTGAGGGAATGGAGATCTGGAATTTTACATCTCACTGGCGCGGCCGGCATCGGTCGCTGCTGAAAACACTTTACTGGTTTTTCTTTGACCGCAAGGGGGCAATGGATGCTCCGCCGAGGGAATGCCTGCGGCTCTGGGATTGTTATAATATTCATAAAG
>SKZS01000154.1 GCA_007127255.1 Syntrophomonadaceae bacterium
AGTATCGGCATGCCCTCCCGAACCGCCCATAACCCGGCCATCAGAACCAGTGTGAACATTTACATTAAAGTCAGTATCTACCTCGATAGCGCTTAAAATCATTGCATCAAGCCTGTTTACGGCACAACCCTTATTGTGCGGGTTGGCATAACGATTTGATGAAATTTCCACATGCCGGGGATTGTTCCGCAGGGAATCGATTGCTTTTTGATCAAAGCTCTGTGTGTCAAGGACCGCCTTGAAGTAACCTTCTTGCAGCAGATCGGCCATAAGCCCGGTAACCCCACCCATACCGAATGAACCGCTAACTTTATGTCGTTCCATTTTTTCACGCAGGTATCCTGCTGCAGCCAGCGAAGCACCTCCGGTTCCGGTTTGAAAAGAAATACCTTCTTTTAAGAGACCGGATGCTTCGATCACATCAACAGCCCACTGCGCCAGCTGCAGGCGGAGAGGATCTTTCACCGCCTTTACAGCTCCTGTTGTAATTCCAGTAGGATCACCTGCATTTTCAACCTTTACAACATAGTCAACCATAGTTTCATCAACACTGGCGGGAACCAGGGGATACTTTTGCAGGTTGTCAGTGAGCACTACAGTTTTACGGGCATACTGGCAGTCGGTAATACAGTATCCCAGGGAGCCACAGGCTGACGAACCGCTTACTCCATTAAAATTGCCGGCCTCATCGGCAGCAGAAGCGGCAATAAAAGCTATGTCGATAGATTCTTCTCCCGCTATGATAGCGCGATCACGACCACCATGAGTTCTGAAGATAACCGGAAAAGGAAATGCGCCATAAGTCATTGCCTCGGCAACAGGACCAAGCATATAATTACAGGAAAGTCCATTCACTACCCCATTTTTAATGTGCTCGACCAGGGGCGCATGAACGGGGAAAACTGAGCTTAAGGCTACCTTCAGGCCTCTTAAACCCATTTTTGCGGCAGCAGCAAGAACCAGGTTGCCCACCCTGTCGCCATTGCGATAATGATGGTGAAAAGATACGGTCATCCCATCTTCCAGGCCGCATTCCTTAATTGCCGTCTCCACATCAGGAAGCAGTTTCTGTTCTCCCTGAAGAGTTTTTCCTGCGGGCACCTTCATATTACCGGGCAGTGGTGCGGCGCCATGAGGAGACCTGTAAGGCACTATTTCTTTGTAACCTTTTATTCTTTCAGGAATGGCCCTGCCTGCCCCGTTAACTATCATTATTTACATCCCCGCCTGCCAACTCGATTATCCGCCTGGCCCTGGTAACTACCGGGGCATCGATCATCGCCCCGTCCATGGTCACAACACCACGTCCCAGGCTCCTGGCCTCTTCAGCGGCCTTCAAAATAAGCCGGGCTTCTTCAAGCTCTTCGGGGTCCGGTTGAAATAATTTCCGGATCACAGGAACCTGGCGAGGAGAAAGAGCAGTTTTGGCTGTAAACCCGATTTCCCTGGCCCTGAATGTATCGCTGCGCAGGCCTTCCAGGTCATCAATTTTCAGGTAGGGAGTATCAATCGGTTGAACAGCCGCGGCGCAGGCAGCAAGGACAAGCTTATGCCTGGCATGCTCAATTTCTTTTCCCCCCGGTGTCCGCCTTAAATTCATTTCAACAGCAAGGTCTTCAGCTCCCAGCATGGCCCCTATAACCCGTGATGAAGATAAAATTGTATCATATGCAAGTTGTAAACCGCGGGCAGTTTCAATCTGGCAGATAATGCAGACATCGGCTTCACCAAGAAGTTGTTCGGTTAACTGCACCTCTGCCGGTTCGGCCTTGGGAATCAGAATAGCATTGATCACTTCTCCAAAGCGCCTCACCATGGTTATATCTTCTGTTCCCCAGGGCGATGACAATGCATTAACACGAACAACCAGCTCCTTATTTCCAGGGAATCCCTCAGCCAGGGCTTGCTCGACAAGCAGGCGGCTGCTTTCTTTTTTTTCTGCAGCCACCGCATCTTCCAGATCAAAGATCAGGGTGTCGGCAGAAGATTCCGCAGCTTTTTTGAAGAAATCAGGTCTGTCCCCGGGGACAAACAGCAGTACTGTCCGCAAGCTCTTCATTATCTTTTTCCCTCCTTTATCAATCAGGCTTTGGAGTATAGTCAGGGAGCAGAACAGGGGATTGCCGCTCTTCGGAAACTCCCAGTTCACTGAGCTGAGCATGCCATTTGCCAAGATGCTCAACGGTCAGGTATTCCGGTGCAGCTGTCTCCCCGTTTGCCTCCAGTGCCCGCCTGGCGGCGCGCCTGCCGTAAACAAAAATATCGAGCAAGCTGTTTCCTGCCAATCGATTTTTACCCTGGATCCCGCCTGCCACTTCGCCGGCAGCGTATAACCCGGGTAGGGATGTTTCCGCCTGCGGCGTAATCAAAAGACCGCCATTCTGGTAATGCTGGGTAGGGTAAACGAGAATCGGCTCATTTTGAATGTCAATATCATACTTTTTAAAGCGCTGATAAATGCCAACGAAATGATTTTTTATATCAGCAATCAGTGGGGTGTCGAGCCAGACTCCTTCAGAACCGGTGGGTGTGAACACACCGTTCCCCCTTTCAGAGCATTCCCTGATGCAGGCTGAAGCACAGGTATCACGGCACTCCAATTCATTAATAAATCTTTCGCCCGACACATTGACAAGATGAGCGCCATGGCCGCGCATCACCTCGGTAATCAACTGCCCCAGTAACTGCTCCGGCCAAACAGTACCGGTGGGATGATACTGTATACTGTCCATATGCAGCATTTTAGCTCCTGCCCGGTAAGCAACTACCAGGCCGTCCGCGGTAGCGCCATAATGGTTGGTAGTGGGAAATCCCTGGATATGCAGGCGCCCGATCCCTCCCGAGGCCATGATTACTGCTTTTGCCTGCACCACAATAAATGACGATGTCTCCATATTGTACAGCACCGCACCTCTGCAGGCGCCATTTTGATCCAAAACCAGGTCTACAACAGGAGAAAACTCGAGGCAGGGGATTTGCCGATCACGCAATTCATCACGCAAAACACGCATTATCTCAAGGCCGGTCAAGTCTTTACAGGAAAGCATGCGCTTGCGTGAATGCCCCCCGCAATGATTAACCTTTAGGCTGCCATCCGATTCGTAATCGAACATTACACCCAGCTCCATAAGCCAGGCAGCAATTTCCGGCCCATCCATTACCAGGGCCTTGACCAACTCCGGAACATTGGTATAATGGCCGCCGCCGATTGTATCGATAAAATGCATGTAAGGGTTATCTTCGGGACGGACTGGAGAACACATCCCTCCTTCCGCCATCAGGGTATTAGCATCACCTAAACGCAGCTTTGTGACCATTAAAACTTCAGCGCCACCGGCATGGGCGGTAAGGGCGGCAGAACAGCCGGCTCCTCCCCCGCCAACTATTAATATATCGGTAGTATACCCCGGTGCGGAGAGGTTGAGATCTTCCGGATTAAAGATACTGTACGATTCCAGGGCTTTTGCAAGCTCTACCGGCACCCGATCCCCCTTGTTTGAACCAAGGCGCAATGCAGCCATTCCTTCGGGCCGGTAATCAGGATGAAAATTAGATATAAGCTCGGTTCTTTCGGCATCATTGAGACGCGCTATCTCCTGGGTATTTCTAAATGCCCTGGTTTCTTTAACCATGTTTAATGTTTGATCATAATGGGACGGATAACCCATTGGAACTCCCCCTTAGATACCTTCAATATCTCTTTCAGCGTATAATTTTTGCAATTTTTCCTGTTCTTCTTCCAGTAAGGCATCGATCTGCTGATCATAAACTCCCTGCTCAACTTCCCTGATCCTTGTTCCGACATAATCAGGACGGGGAAGCATGAAATAAGCGTACAACCGCCTTGCAGCCATGGCTATATTATAGGGAACCATCTGGGCCAGGCAGCGGGAAGCACAGAGCCCGCACATCACGCAATCGAAAGACAGCTCTGCAACTGCAGCCAGATTACCCCTCTGAGCTTCAGCGATTATATCCATAACCGGCAGATCCTGGGGGCATATCTTGGTACAGGCACTGCAGCCAAGACAGCGGTACATTTCGGGATACATTTTTTGCAGCTCCTGCTTCGGGTCTTTAACCAATTTGATGTCATATAAAACTTTTTGCGCCGGGTAATAGGGCAATATGGCGATATCCATGCCTTTTTCTACCCTGGTCTGACAGGCCAGGCCTACCTTGATCTGATGATCACCGGGAACCCTGTAAACGGAAGCACAGGCACCGCAAAACCCTCCCCTGCAGCCGCAACCCCGAACCAGGCGATATCCCGAGTACTCGACAGCACCCATAATTGTTACCCCTTCTGGAACCAGGTATTGTTTGCCTGAATAGTAAATTGGAATTAATTCGGCCATTTATGTCACTTCCTTTATTCAGTATTATAAACTTTTAATCAGTCAAAAAGAATTCCGAGATGTTCAAGATACTCCAGTTTCTCCAGGTGATCCAGAGTGCGTTTAACTTTATCTTTAGGCCAGGTAAGGCCGGCAAGCTTCTTAAACTTGCTTTTAATTTCTTCGTCCGTTGCCGGGTTTTCCGGATCGCCGCGGGGATAATCGGTACGGGCTTCTATATATTGACCGTTTTTTAGGGTTACCTCGATAACTGCAGCCCAACAATCGGGATATATTTTTTCAAGCTCCGGATCGGCTATCACGGAACAGCGTTCGCCCACTTCGATAATCTCAGGGTTTAAAGGAAAAGAAAAATCAAAACTGTTTAAATCAAGCCTGCCTTCAACCAGGGCTGCAGCCAGACAAAAGGGCAGGCTAAATTTTGCTTTATAAGGAGTTGTATATTTTAACTCGCCAACCAGGTCCTTTGCATGCGCATAGGTCCTTATGGTGATCCTGTCTATATCGGAGGGCTTAAGTCCCTCGGAAGCCAACTGCAAAGCCAGGTCGACTCCGCTGTGAGTATGACGGCAGGATGGATATATTTTATAGCTGTTCCCGAGAATACGGTAATCTTCGTTCAAACCGGCAACAGCTTTATCCGGAAAATACTCGCTGGCTGTAGCCTTAAAAAACCCTTTTTCCCCTTCCAAAATACACTTTGCCCCTGTGAAGTTCTGCTCGGCAAGCTGCACGGCAAGCAAGCCGTTCATAGCCGCTTTTCCGGGATGAAGATGCTTGGTCATCGCTCCATCCTGAAGAAATTCCCATAATCCCGAAGCCTGAGACCCGGCATTACCAAGGGCATCGATAACCTGGTCTGCTGTCAGGGAGTAAATTTTTGCAGCTGCGATAGCAGCTCCAAATGTTCCACAGGTAGCTGTAGTGTGCCAGTAGTAATAATGAGATGGGGTTACCGCTTCAGCGATTCGAATACCCACTTCAAAGCCGGCCACTACGGCGGCAATTAATTCATGCCCTGATGCTCCCCGTTCTTCGGCTGAAGCAACAGCAGCGGAAATAATTGGCGCTGCAGGATGGAAGATTGAACTGCGATGTAAATCATCCAGTTCCAGGATGTGGCAGGATGTCCCGTTAAGCAGGGCAGCATTGAGGGCTGAACTCTTTTCATCAAAACCTATCAGTGTGGCCTGTTCATTGCCACCCGCCCGCCTAACAACATCGGCCATTTTAACTGCCGGGGGTTCTTTTGAACCGGCCAAAACCGAACCAAGCCAGTCTGTAACCGCTGTCCGGCTTGCTTCGACTACTGCTGCAGGAAGATTCTCAAAGCAAAGGCCAACTGTAAAATCTGCAATTGTTCTTGATAGCATGAGCCTTTCCTTTCATTAAAAAGCAATTTGTCCCGGGGGAAATGTAAAAACCCGGGGGGAGCTATTTGTTTTTCTATTCTAACTATTGGCTATCAGCAGTATTAATTCCTTCACCTCACAGCATAAAGTTCATCCGGTATGAGCATTCAACTCTGCTGAAAATCACTTGACAGAGAATCCTTATCCGGTATAGAATATGTTTCGTTAAAAATTAGTTTCCGGGGAGAAGATCTTTATGAACTTAAACAACAACATTGCTGCTAAACCTAAAATCAATAATGTCTTATATATATCAGTTTTGCTTACTCTGCTCTTTGTAGCCTTGGGAGCAGCTTTTCCAAATAACCTTGATCTGGTCGCCGGAAGCGCATTAAATTTCCTAACAACAAATTTCGGTTGGCTTTACCTGAGCGCTGTTTTTTTTGTTTTGCTATTTATAATCGGAATTGCTTTTTCTCCATACGGAAAGATAAAACTGGGCAAAGATGATGAAGAACCCGAATTTAGCACACCGGCCTGGTTTGCCATGCTTTTCACCACCGGTATGGGAATAGGGCTGGTTTTCTGGAGCATTGCCGAGCCGATGTATCACTACATGAACCCGCCTTTTGGCGAAGCGGAAACTGCCGAAGCTGCTGAAATAGCTATGCGCTACACCTTTTTCCACTGGGGGCTGCATCCCTGGGCTGTTTTTGCCCTGGTTGGTATGGCCCTGGCCTACTTCCAATTCCGCAAGGGCATGCCCGCATTGATTAGTTCAATCTTCCAGCCCATCCTTGGAGATAGGATCCATGGACCGATCGGTCAGGCTATTGATATTCTGGCAGTCTTTGCTACCGTCTTCGGGCTGGGCACCTCACTTGGCCTGGGAACCATGCAGATTAATACCGGCTTGAACCATCTCTACGGAATACCCGACAACAATGTGGTCAATATTTTAATTATCGTTGTCATCACCACCGTTTTCACATTAGCGGCGGTAATGGGTATTGAAAAAGGAATTAAATTTATCGCCAACAACACAGTGCGGTTGGCCTTATTAATAATGATATTTTTATTCTTATTCGGACCGACCCTGCAAATTATTAACCTGCTTACCAACACTATTGGTGACTACCTGCAAAACCTGATTTACATGAGCCTCTGGACTGATCCGATTATTGAAGGCGGATGGATCAGCGGCTGGACTGTTTTTTACTGGGCGTGGTGGATCGCCTGGGGACCTTTTGTCGGTCAGTTTATCGCCCGCATTTCACGCGGCCGGACTATCCGTGAATTTATCATTGGAGCATTAATTGCCCCGACAGTATTCAGCTTCATCTGGCTGGCCATTTTCGGCGGCGCAGCTTTGAACCTTGATATCATCCAGGGGGTGGGCATTGGGGCTGCTGTAACAGACAATGTAGCCAGCGCGCTTTTTGTAACCCTTGGCAATTTCCCGATCAGCTCAATCATGTCTTTCCTGGCGATCATCTTGATTGCCGCTTTCTTCATCACTTCTGCCGACTCTGGAACTTTTGTTGTCGCCATGTTAACCTCGGGCGGAAGCCAGGAGCCTACCCGGAAGCTGAAAGCAGCATGGGGCATTTTGCTCGGAGGAGTTGCTGCCGTGCTGCTTGTAGCTGGTGGGCTTGGCGCCCTACAAACAGCATCAATTGCATCGGCTTTCCCCTTTATGCTGGTTATGCTGGTCATGTGCTATTCACTCTTGAAAGGTTTCTCACAGGACAAGGTCTAATTCAATACCGGCCTGGATTAACACGGGGCAGATTAATTATCTGCCGCCTTTTATCTAAATGCCTAAGAGCGCTACCGCAAAATGCATTACTTTTGTGAAATTAAAAGACATCCCATGGTCTTATCCGCTATGATATAATTAATATAAAGCAATAAGGAGGTGAATATTATGAGCTTTGAAATACGGAAAACTGAGATCAAACTATATCAAAAGCTAAAACTATTAGGGGATATCGCTCCAATCAAAGAGCACATCAAGCTATTCGAAAATAAATATAATATGAAGTTTGCCGAATTTGAAAAAACTATAATAAACAACAAGGAAAGCTATGAAAAATGGGATGACTATATTGAATGGAAAGCATATCAACACAAATTAGAAGATTTAAACAAACAATATGCCGGAGTAGAACATGAAAGAATTAGAATTACTTGAACTAAATAAGATAGTTAAGAGGTTTTTTATACTGGACTATAAACACGCAGCTGACTTCTATTACCTTAAAGTTAGAGCTGATATCATAAATGATTCAGTTCTTTCTTTTAGAATTTTTATATCCGAGCAAGATTATAACTATGCATTCCATTGGCAGGATAACAACAAAAATCTATTAATTCGCTGGGACAACTCCCCACATTATCCTCACCTGTCATCTTACCCTCACCATAAACATTTAACCAATAAGGTAGAGGCTTCAAAAGAAGTTTCTTTATCAGAAGTCCTAAAATATATTGAAGAAAGTCTTAGATAGCAGCATTCGTCGTTGTATAAGGACATATAAGACAACACAAACCCCGTAGCTACTAACCGTAATCATGCCAGATTGAATAACAGGCACTATGAGACAATCAAACTGGTCCTGTTGCATCGCTTAGAGCCCCCGCAGGTACTCGCATTTCAATGAACCAGGAGCTTTTTCCTCGATTACCTTGTCAATGGAAGTCAGCAGCTGAGCCTGATCACGGGAAAGAACTGCTTTAAGCGGCAAATAGTTTGAGGCGTGGTTTGCCCGGAAAATACAGTTGCTTAAAGAAAGCCCTTCAACAATTACCCTGATTTCTTTTAACATTTCCCAGGGGCCTAAAGGAGTCAGCTCCCCGCGGCTAAACTGGCGGTGTATGGTTGTTCCCGGTACTGTCATCAGGCTAAGCAGCCCCAGGTATTCGGGATCTATTCTGTTTAACAAAACAGCGCTTTCCCGGGCATGCTCTTCTGAACCTTCCACTCCGGCCAAACCGTTTACCACCGTAATAGAAAGCGGAACTTCTGCTGCTTTGGCTCTTAAAGCTCCTTCAGCGATTTGATCGGGAGTAACACCCTTTTTTATGTGTTCAAGAACCCTGGCACTACCGCTTTCAATACCCAGGTA
>SKZS01000081.1 GCA_007127255.1 Syntrophomonadaceae bacterium
TAACATCGTCAATATAAGCTTTCGCCGCTGCCATTTTTACATTTAAAAGAGGCTTGATCATTTCTGCCATTCCGGAGACAATGTTGTCTCTCTCTTCCTCCGGGGCTGCCATCAAAGCTTTTCTTCCGAAGATGCTGACCATTCCTTCCGCACCCATAACTGAAATTTCACCCTTCGGCCAGGCTACGATCAGGTCCGGGTCGAACGCTTTACCGCACATTGCATAGTAGCCGGCCCCGTAGGACTTACGTACAATAATGGTAAACTTGGGTACGGTAGCTTCAGCTACGGCATGAATGAGCTTTGCTCCATGCCTTATGATGCCGCTTTTTTCAGCCATAGAACCAATCATAAAGCCGGGAACATCAGATAGAAACAGAATGGGGATATTGAATGCGTCGCAAGCCCAGATAAAGCGGGCCGCTTTATCTGAAGCGTTAACATCAATTACCCCTCCGTAGGACATTGGATTATTGGCGACAATACCCAGGGGATATCCGCCAATACGGCCAAAGCCGGTGATCATATTTTTGCCCCATTTGGGCTTGATTTCAAAAAACAAGCCGTCGTCTACAATCATCTTGATTACACGGTGCATGTTGTATGCCTGACGGGTATTGTCGGGGATGATTTCCAATATTTTGTCGTCGATTAAAGCCGTAGGATCGCCTTCATAATCTAAACGTGGCGGTTTTTCATCACAGTGGCCGGGAAAGAATGAAAGGTAGTCTTTGATTGCCTGAATACAGGCAGCATCGTCTTCCACTTCAAGGTCTCCGACCCCGCTTTTTTCACAATGTACTTTTGAACCTCCCAGCTCGTTTTCAGAGATATCTTCACCGATAACCATTTTAACCAGGCCCGGTCCACCCAGGCCCATGAAACTTTTATCTTTGACCATGGGGACAAAATCGGCAAGACCCGGAATATATGCCGTGCCGGCAAAACCGGGGCCCATCATCGCCCCCACCAGTGGAATTACACCCGACATGAGGGCTTCTTCTTTGAATAAATGGCCGGTATAGGCAAAAAGTGCAACGCGGTCGGTATCTTCACTGGCGCCAAAGCCTGATTTTGCATCGATGCGGGCTCCGCCTGAATCCATTATCCAGATCATGGGAAATCTTGACTTTAGAGCAATTTCTCTTATTCGTGTTGCTTTTATTTCACCTATTTCACCCATGGATCCACCCTTGACGGTATAGTCATAGGATACCAATCCGGCATAACGGCCGTTAATTTTTCCGTAACCGGCGATTACACCGTCGGCATCGGGCTTTTCTACATCGTCTCCGCCAAGAATACCAACCTCACAAAATGTGCCCTCGTCAAAAAGCAAATCAAGGCGTTCACGGGCCGTAAGCTTGCCCCGGTCATGCTGCCGTTTAATTTTATCCGGCCCCCCGCCCTGCCTGGCAATTGCTCTTTTTTGGTGCAGATTGTCTACATCAGAAAAACCGGTTTTCTCTTGTTCACTCATCTATAGTCCTGGCCTCCTTAGGTTTTTTAAGCGGGCACAGGATGTGCCCTTCTGATACAAAGTCCATATTTATCATGATTGAGGCTTATACCTCAGTTTTTCAATAAAGTGGGTATCGTAACCACCCTCTTGAAAAAGAGGGGAAGAAAGGACTTCCTGCAAAAAAGGAAGATTGGTTTTAATACCGTCAATGTGATAATCGTTCAGGGCGGCAGCCATCTGCTTAAGCGCTTCCTGGCGCGTTTCGCCACGGGCTATAACTTTGGCCAGGAGAGGATCGAAGTAAGGGGTGATAACACTTCCGGATTCACAGCCGCTGTCGACCCTGATTCCCTCTCCAAAAGGTTCTTTGTAATTGCCGATGGTTCCCGGTGAAGGGAAAAATCGCTTTGGGTCTTCGGCATAGACTCTTGCTTCCAGGGCCCACCCCCGGTGCTCCAAACCCTCTTCTGTCATGGTGAGGGGTTCGCCGGAGGCAATACGGATCTGTTCTTCGACCAGGTCCAGACCTGTTATCAATTCGGTAACCGGGTGCTCAACCTGGAGCCGGGTATTTGCTTCCAAAAAGTAATAATTGCGTTCCCGATCAACGACAAACTCGATTGTGCCGGCATTGTAGTAATCGATGCCGTCTGCCAGTTTCCGGGCCGCTTCTCTTAGCATCCGGCGCAATTCAGTATTTACTGAAGTGGAGGGAGACTCTTCAATTACTTTTTGGTAGCGGCGCTGAATGGAGCATTCCCGTTCAAAAAAAGTAAGCATATTGCCATGATGATCCCTGAGCACCTGGATTTCAATATGGTGTGGCTCTTCAAGATATTTTTCGATATATACCCTGCTGTCTCCGAAAGCAACTCCGGCTCGGTCAGCTGTTTCTGTAAATGCTGCAGGCAAATCGTCCGGACTGGAAACTTTACGCATCCCGATACCACCACCCCCGGCTGCAGCTTTCAGGAGCACCGGAAAACCAATCTTTACGCAACCTGCTTCCGCTTCTTCCAGGTTTTCCACTACGCCGCTGCCTGGTACCGTGGGCACTTCAAGGCGGTGCGCAGTTTTCCGGGCCTGGGCCTTATCGCCCATTATGTTGACGGTTTCAGCTTTCGGTCCGATAAATATAAGACCTTCTACGCGGCATTTCTTCACGAATGAAGGGTTTTCGGAAAGAAACCCGTATCCCGGATGGATGGCATCGCATCCTTTCTCCCGGGCTGCGGCGATAACTTTTTCCATATCAAGATAGCTTTCCAGCGGTGTTTTCCCACCAAGATTTACCGCTTCATCAGCTTCCCTGACAAAGGGAGCATTTTGATCGGGTTCGGCATAGACTGCCACAGAAGCAATATTTAATTTTTTTGTGGTTTTAATAACGCGACGGGCGATCTCACCCCGGTTGGCAATTAATATTTTTTTAATCACATCAAATGACTCCTTTATGGGTATTGCTTGTTTCAACTAGAGTGGAAAGAGATTTATTAAAGTCCCATTTGCCTGGAAATAATCTCCAGCATTATTTCATCAGTACCCGCCCCTATACGAATCAGACGGCTGTCACGCCAGAAACGCTGGATGGGATACTCCATCATGTAACCGTAGCCGCCGTGAAACTGCATTGCTTCATCAGCTACCTTGTTGGCCACCCGGGAAGAATAAAGTTTGGCCATGGCAATTTCCCCGGCCGGAAATTCGCCGACTTTAATCAGGCCTGCCACGTGATAAGAGAGCTGACGTGCCGCTTCTATTTCTGTGGCCAGTTCACCGAGGCGGTGGCGGATAGTCTGGAACTTACCAATAGGACGACCGAACTGTAATCGTTCTTTTACATACTTCAGGGTTATATCCAGGTAAATCTGGGCTGCTGCCACTGATGAAACCGCTCCGAAAAGGCGCTCGGGCTGAAGCTCCCACATGATATAGTAAAAACCCTGTTCTTCCTCACCGAGCAAATTTTCAGCCGGCACCGGGCAATCCTGGAATGCAAGTTCGGCTGTGTCAGAAGTATGCATACCCACTTTTTCAAGAGTGCGGGATACACTAAAGCCGGGAGTGCCTTTTTCAACGATGAAAAGGTTCATTCCTTTAGCTCCCTCGCTGCCGCGAGTCCTGGTGACAACAATGGCAAAGTCGGCACGTACCCCGTTTGTAATGAAAGTTTTCTGGCCGTTAATAATATAGCGGTTTCCGTCAGCTTCAGAGGTAGTGCGGATTGCGGCCACGTCCGAGCCGGCATCAGGCTCGGTAATGCAGAGACAGCCAATTAATTCTCCAGCCAGGGCCGGCCTCAGGAAACGCTCTTTAATGCTTTCTGAGCCTACCTTGTTCAAAAGGGCGCAGACCATGTCAGTTTGGGCCCCAATGCTCATGGCTATTCCTGCTGATAAACTGCCCATCATCTCTTCGGCCAGGATAATTCCGCAAAGGTAATCACCGCCCTGACCACCGTACTTTTCCGGGTATTGCAGCCCTAGAAACCCAAGCTCTCCCATGCGATTAAATACTGACCTGGGAAACTCTTTTGCTTCTTCCCATTCATCCGCATAAGGGGCCAGTTCTTTGGCTACAAATTCACGCAGGGTTTTGCGAATAGCCTGGTGTTCTTCATTAAATAAAGGGTGGTCGCTCATCCTCAGCCTCCTTTTTCTTCACTAACCTTAAAATGCAAAATATCCTGCATTTGCCCGACTCGTTCACCATCAGGTTTGAAGACTGCTTCTACGCGCAAACCCGGTGAAAGTCTGGCCGGGTCGGTTTCGTTAACAAAATGGGAAAGATAGCTGTCACAACCATCAAGCTGAATATAGCCATAAGTATAGGGCACCGGTCTTTTTTCCCCGGTTTCAGGGTCGATGAAAGGATAATTGACCACAGAGTATCCGGCCAGGATGCCGGTTGCCGGAAGTTCAACCGTTTCGTCAGGAGCGATAAAACAGGGTCCGCAAACAGCCCGTGGAGGAACATAAACTTTTCTGCATTCCGGGCAGCGATTGCCAATAATTTTCTTTTCGTCGCGCAGGGCCTTAAGCATCAAGCTGCCGTTGCGGCCTGCGGCCCAGCGGTAAGGAAGCTCAACTACCACCTGCAGGTGAAGCAGTTCACTTTTCTCCATTTTCTATAATTCACTCCTTTCTGTTACCACGGACGGCTGCCGAGCAGCATCAAGTCCGTCCAGTATGCACCACCGAATCCGGTGGACAGGGCCAGGTTAACATCGGGCACCTGGCGCCCGGGAGCCCTGCCCATAACCTGAAGGGCAGCTTCGCCGATTCGCAACAGCCCGGTGGCCCCGATACAGTTAGTGCAGATTACACCTCCGGAAGGATTAAAGGGCAGTTCACCGTCCATGTGGGTCACCTTGTCCCTCAGCAGGCGGGGTGATTCTCCCGGTTTGCAGAGACCCATGGCTTCAATCCACTTCAGGCCTGCAAAACTGTAGGGTTGATACAGTTCAACAACGTCAAGTTCCTTGAGTGGTTCCTTAATACCGACATTTTTATAGAGCTCTTTTACTGCTTCCTGCATGGTGTGTATCTCTTCATAATTAATATCGCCGAAGTAGCTATGGCTGTGTCGGACTGCTGTCGATAAAACCCAGGCCGGACGAGGGGATAATTTTTTTGCCTTCTGTTCTCCGGCAAAAATAACTGCCGCAGCCCCGTCGCTGCGCGGGCAGATATCCAAAAGTTTTACCGGCCAGGATAGCATAGGCGACTGCATCACTTCTTCGACTGTTACCGGTTTCTGCAACTGGGCATAAGGATTATTAGCACCGTGTTCGCGGTCACGTACCGTCACGAGAGCGGCATCTTCTTCTGTAATACCGTAGCGCTTCATGTAGGTCGAGGCTTCCACTGCCAGGCCGGGCAGGGCTCCGCTAAAGGAAAAGCGGTCGAAGATCGGATCACTGCAGGTAATGATTGCCCCGGTAGTGTCCGATTCTGAATTTTTCTCCCAGCCGATAACCAGGACGACGTCAAAAAGTTCTGAGGCGGTATGATGATAACCGGCAATGCCAAGGGTTGAGCCGGTGGTACCGCCGGTAGTCAGTTTTATCAGGGGTTTCATCCAGGCTCCACTGCCGTCGACACTCCAGGTATCAACATAGTTTACCGCTTCGAAGTGATCCATGTTTCCAATAACTACGGCATCAATATCATCGATGGTTAATTCCGCATCTTCAAGGGCGGCACGGACTGCTTCGTTAATCAGTTCTACACCGTTAACGTCATCTCGTCGGCTGCGGTGATAGGTTTGGCCGAAACCGATTATACCTACTCTTTGTGACATAGTTAATTACCTCCTACTCTCCAAGGATGACGACGCAGTGGGATTGGCCGCAGGGTCCGTTAATCCCATGGGCCAGGGCCAGCTCTACCGGCCCTTCTACCTGCCGCTCTCCGGCCTCTCCACGTATCTGCAGGGTGGCTTCTATAACACGGGCCAATCCGGCTACAAGTACTGCGTGAGCGGATAAAACGCCGCCCGAGGGGTTTACGGGTACCGGGCCGTCAAAAGCAGTAGCGCCGAGGCGGGTCAGTTCCCCGCCTTTTCCCCTGGGGCAGAATCCAAGTTCTTCCAGCCAGAGCGGTTCCATGTAAGAGTAGGCGTCGTAGAGCTCGACTACGTCGATTTCCTCAAAAGGATTCTCAACACCGGCCATGCCGTAAGCGCGGTGAGCAGCATCGCGCAGGGCCGGAGCTTCGGCCAGATCCCGGTCTCCCAAGTAGTGGGCCTCACTGCAATGAGCAATACCTTTGATCCAAACTGGCTTACGCCCCAACTTGGAAGCTGTATTGCGATCGGCCAGAATTACTGCGGCCGCTCCATCGGAGATAGGAGAGAGGTCATGTATTTTGAGCGGGGCGGCCATCATTTTGGAAGTCATCACATCCTCAATGGTCATCTCGGCAGCAAGCTGGGCATGGGGATTAAGCCGGGCATTGCCGCGATTTTTGACGCTTACATGGGCGAAATCTTCTTCGGTCAGACCATAGCGGTCCATATAGCATCTGGCCTGCATAGCTGCTGCAGCTGTTGCTTCTATACCAAGAGGTCGGGTATAAATATAGTCAAACATACCGTTGGTTATCTGACGCATATTTCCTTCTGAGCCTTTGCAGTGCACGACTACAAGAGTGGTTTTGTATGCCCCGGAAAGAATGCGCATCATTCCATAGAGCAGGCCGAAGGTGCCGTCTCCTTCCACGGTAGAAACATTACGACCGCCCTGGTAAGAAGAACCGCAGGCATCCTGAACAGCCATGCTGGAAATGGTTCGGCCGTCCCAGAAATCGTTGGAAACGGTTATAAAGTTATCGATATCGTCTATACTCAATCCAGCATCAGCCAGGGCCCCGGAGGTTACCTCGTAAACCATCTCGGAGAAGTTTGCATCATCAATCCTGCGCCGGTAGCCGGTCTGGGCAGCGCCGACAATTGCTATATCGGTCACTGGCGGGCACCTCCTTCGGGACGGAAATAAAGCAGGTCGGTAATTTCACCCCTGCGCTGGTTTGCCTTTTTGAAGACTGCTTCCATGCGCATTCCCGGCCACAGACTGTCCGGTTCAATTTCGTTTACAAGGTGGGTTAAACCGGTATCGGCACCGTCGAGTTTTACTATCCCATAGATATAAGGCGGTTTCATTGGCTGTAATGAGGGTTCATTGAAATGCACGACGGTAAAAGTTTCGAGCACACCACGAGGCGGAAGCTCTACCCAGGTGGTGTCGGTTACCAGGCAGCGGGGGCAGTTTTTACGGGGTGGCATAAAAACCATCTCACAATCGGGGCAGCGTGAACCCCAGATGCGGGCATGATCGCGAAGCTGGGTCAGGAAAAAACTGCCGGTTTTTCCCACGGCCCATTTGTAAGGCATGCGGATCCTTCCATCATAAAAAATGTTTTCTTCCAGATGAACTGACATTAACCAACCCCCTTTCTAAAAATTGTCTTTCAATCGTAAAAGATTATTATTTTAGCCTGCTTGTTGCAATTTGGCTCTCTTAATTGTCATCTCTATTGAGAACTAATCTTCCAGGCCAAACATTTGCTTGTATTCTTCCTTGGGCGGCATAACTGTTCCCTGGCCGCTGGCTACTTCTGTTCCGTCCTGGTTAACCCATTTCAGGTCCATGCGGACGCGGTTTTTTTCTTCAAAAATTTCCACTACAGTTGCTGTAGCGGTGATTGTATCTCCCGGGTAGACAGGCGCTTTGTAGCGCACAGAAGTGTCAATGGCCACGGTTCCAAGGCCGGGCAGCATTGTGCCGAGAACCGGAGCAATTAGCGAAGTTGCAATTGCCCCGTGGGCGATACGCCTTCCGAACATTGTTTTTTTTGCAAACTCTTCATTTACATGCATCGGGTTAAAATCGCCGCTTATGCCGGCGAAAAGATAAATGTCTGTTTCGCTAATTGTTTTGGTAAAAGAAGCGTTATCGCCAATAGAGATTTCACTGATTGTTTTCCCCAATTTTATTGAGCTCAGTTTGAGCACCTCCTTTAATATTACCGCTGAAATTAATTAGAGCTGTTTATTTTCCAGGTTATCCCCCCTGCTTTAACATCATACGTGCCGATAAGTTTAGACTTAATAGTATATATTTTCGACTATATTATACTGATTAGTATGTAATAGCTAATTCGATGTCACTCAAAATAATCCTGCCTTTAAATGCAAAATTATATAATAAATTGTGACTGTTTTGCCGAATGCAGGTAACCCTATCATGGTTTAAATTATATGCAGCGCACATTTTAAGCTTTGCAGGGTTTTTACCCGGCTGTTTCCTCCTGCTGCCGGAGGATTTTTTTGGCGATTTTGCCTGTCTGGGTTTTTGGTATTCCTTCACGAAAAACGACTATACTGGGCACTTTGTATTTTGCCATTTTTTCTTTGCAGTAATCCTTGATTTCTTCCTCGCTTAATTCGCAGCCTGGTTTAGCTACTATCACTGCTTTAACCTCTTCACCGTATTTTTCACTGGGATGGCCTATTACTGCCGCCTCATTTATCTTGGAATGACGATAAAGCACTTCTTCAATTTCCCGGGGATAAATATTCTCCCCGCCGCGAATTATCATTTCCTTGATGCGATCGACTATCCAGAAGTAACCGTCTTCGTCCATATAGCCGACGTCTCCTGTGTGCAGCCAGCCGTTTTTAATAGTGTCCTCGGTAGCTTGCGGATTTTTGTAGTAATCTTTCATAACATTTGGTCCCTTGATACAGATTTCACCGAACGAATCCGGGGGTTGGATGTTGCCCTGCTCGTCCATGATTACCATTTGTTGACCACGCAGGGGCAGCCCTATGGAACCGATTTTTCGAACCCCGTAGAACGGGTTTAGTGA
>SKZS01000185.1 GCA_007127255.1 Syntrophomonadaceae bacterium
AATCATTTCTTTTAATAGTTCCCGGGTCGCTTCACAAATATCTTCTGTATTATTTCCGACTGCCGTTGTTGCTCCCCTGATTCCCCGCACTGCTGTATTCATTTGCATTCAAAAAATTACTCCCGGCAGAAAGTTAAAGCATCAAAGCATTATTATTCTCTCATTAATACCGTTATTTTGCAAGCTTCTTAACTCTGCAGGCCGACAAGACGGTACAAAGCATTGACTTCCCGTTTATCAAGATGACGATATGCCCCTTTCTTAAGGCGGCCGGTTTTTAAGCCGGCAAAACTATCACGGCGCAGGGTCCTGACAGGGTGACCGATAGCTGAACACATTTTTTTGACCTGTCTTTTTTTGCCTTCAATGATCATTATTTCTAAGAGTGCCGTGGTTTTTACCGGATCCCTTTTGATAAGTTTAATTCTGGCCGGGGCGGTCTTATCACCTTCAATGATCAAACCGCGGCTCATCTTATCTATTGCTTCTTTCTGCGGTATACCTTCAACCCATGCTTTGTAAACTTTCTCCACTTCAAAACGCGGGTGCATCAGACGGTGGGCCAGTTCTCCGTCATTTGTCATCAGCAGCACGCCGCTGGTGTCGGCATCCAGGCGGCCCACGGGATAAAGCCGTGCTTCTATATCTGCGACCAATTCTGTTACAATCGGCCGATCATGTGTATCATGAGCTGTAGAAATATAACCCTGCGGTTTATTGAGAAGCAGGTATACTTTTTTCTCGGGGCCTTCAATTATGCTGCCGTCAACTGTTACCAAATCGCCCTCGTTAACTCTAACTTCAGGCTTTTCTGCAATAATTCCGTTAACTGCAATTCGTCCTTCGTAGATCATAGTTTCAGCCCGACGGCGGGATGCAACCCCGGCAGATGCCAGGTACTTAGCCAGGCGCATAGGGCAAAACCTCTTTTATTCCGTGCCGGATTGCTTCTCCGGCTCTTCGGTTTGATCGCTTGTCGTTTCTTTATATTCCTGGTTTTCAGTTTCCAGGGGGGGAAGTTCCTGTAGATCCATTAATCCAAAATACTTCAGAAAGTCAGGCGTCGTGCAGTAAAGCAGGGGCCTTCCGGGACCTTCTTTGCGACCGCTAACCCTGATTAATTTACGCTTTAAAAGATTCTCTAAAACGTGTTCGCTTCTTACTCCGCGAATAGACTCTATTTCAATCCTGGTTACCGGCTGCTTGTAAGCAATAATCGCCAGCGCTTCGAGGGCAGCGGGAGTCAGGTAACTGGAAACATCTTCACTGAAAGCTTTTTCCAGGTGAGGGGCCAATTCAGGAACTGTTCCCATTTGAAAGCCGCCTGCCATTTCAAAAATCTGCAGACCACGTTCAGCTTCATTAAATTCATTTTTCAGTTCCCGGACCAGTTCTGAAGCCTCTTCAGGGGTAGTCGAAAGGACTGCCGCAAGACGGTCGGGTTTAACCGGCTCTTCAATTAAAAACAGCAGGGCTTCAATCGTCTTCTTCTGTTCTTCCTTCTCCACTTTCACCCTCCTTTTGCAACGATTTGCGATATAAAGTAACCAGTATAGGTCCAAATATAGAATCCTGCAGCAAAATAACCTTGCGCTGTCTGGCCAGTTCCAGAAGGGCAATAAAGGTAACGATAAGCTCCCATAACCCTGAAGCGGTAACAAATTCTTTCATCGGTACTGCCCGCTGCTGCTTTTGAAGCAGAGATTCAATATAGTTTGATTTCTCGGAAACAACAAAATCTTCCACAGCATTGAAAGTGGTAACATATGCATCGGTTGAAGTAACTTCAGCAAAACGGCGCATAATTTCACTTAAGTGATCGGCTCCCTCCCAGATAGTATAAACAGACTCCTGCCGGGTAAAAACCATCACCTTCTGCCCCCCCGTGGAACGCAAGTAAATTTTCTGCTGTTCATCTTCTCTTTTTTGTAAGTAGAGGGCCAGTTCTTTAAAGGCGCGATATTCCTCGAGGCGCTTGAAGAGTTCTTCGGCAGTGTTAATCTCGAACATCTCTTCTTCCTCTTCCTGTTCTTCTTCACGGGGTGCGCGGGGCAGCAGCAGTTTTGACTTCAGGCGCAGGAGGGTTGCCGCCATTACCAAAAACTCGCTCGCTATATCCAGGTTTAACTCTTTCATTGACTGCAGGTACTCCAGGTACTGGTCTGTAATCTCGGCAATAGAAATAGACCAGATATCGACCTCCGCTTTCTTGATAAGATGAAAGAGGAGATCAAATGGCCCTTCAAACGTAGGAAGTTTTATTCTATATTCAGCCTGCTGCATTTTTTTACCTCAAGCCAATCTTCTGGTATACCTGCTGCAGTTTATTTTCTGCATAAGCCTCGGCGCGCTCTGCGCCCCTGGCAAGCATTTGATCCAGGTAACCCTCTTCACCGGTTAGCTCAAAATATCTTTCCTGCAGGGGCCGCAGGTTTTCAATAATTACTTCCGCCAGCTGCTCTTTCAGGTCCTTATAGCTCTTGCCGGCAAAATGGTTTTCAATATCCACGCGTTCCTTTCCTGTTAAAAGCTGATATATTGATAACAGGTTATATATACCCGGGCGTTTCTCGTCAAAACGGATCTCACGCAGCGAATCTGTAGTCGCTCTTTTTACCTTGGCGCGAATTTGATCCGGGGAATCCAGTAAAAATATTGAATCGTCTTTTTTTTCTTCGCTCTTGCTCATCTTTTTTTCAGGGTTGGATAAACCCATAACTCTTCCGCCAAGCGGGGGGATAAAGGACTCGGGAAGAATAAATACTTCCCCGTAGCGATAATTAAAACGCTGGGCTATATCGCGGCTCAACTCTACATGCTGCTTTTGATCTTCACCAACCGGGACAAGGTGCGTATCGTAAAGCAGGATATCCGCTGCCTGCAAAACAGGGTAGTCGAACAAGCCGACGCTAACCTCTTCTTTTTGCTGTTCCGATTTCTCCTTAAACTGGGTCATGCGGTGAAGCCAACCCATCGGTGTAATGCAGTTAAGCAGCCAGGCCAATTCGGAATGAGCCCTGACATGAGACTGGACAAAGACTACCGAATCTTCCTCATCGATGCCGGCAGCAAACAGGAGCCCCGCTACTTCCCTGATATTAGCTCTCAACACAGACGGATCCTGGGGAACGGTTATCGTGTGTAAATCTACTACACAGAAATAATTGCTGTACTGTTTTTGCATGCTTACCCAGTTTTTAATCGCACCCAGGTAGTTGCCTAAATGCAAGTTTCCTGAAGCCTGTATCCCTGAAAAGACTCTCTTTTTCTCCATTTAATCATTTCCTCCTGTCCTGGTTATCGGCTGCTTATAGGCCGGGAATTAAACTTATAATCCAACTGTAAAATACAAAAACTGCACTGGCTACAGGAAATAGAATCATCCTGAAAACACCGGTAAAAATAAGGGCGAGCAGAATTAACGGGGCATAACGTTCAATTTGGTTGTAAAGCTCAAGGTTTGCATCGGAAAGAAACGACATTAAAATTTTTGAACCGTCCAGCGGTGGGATTGGAAACAGGTTGAAAATCGCCAGGTAGACATTTATCATAATCAATTGCTCCATAAAGTTATATAAAAGCCCGCCAAAACCGATCAGGCCGGCATTAAGCATAAATGCAAATAACAGCATGGCTACAAAGCCAAGGATAAGGTTGGACAGCGGCCCGGCAAATGATACCCAGCGCAGACCTGAACGATAGCGGTTAAAGTTGATCGGGTTAATCGGAACCGGTTTAGCCCAGCCGAAACCAACAAGAAGAATCATCAACGAGCCAATCGGATCAAGATGATTTATTGGGTTTAAGTTCATCCGACCATGTTTTTCAGCCGTGGCATCGCCAAAATGGTAAGCCATGCGAGCATGGGCAAATTCGTGAATGGTGATTACTATCAGCAAAACAGGAATTCTTAAAATAATGGTAATCGGGTCTTGACCAAAAATCATTTTATTCGTCCTTTCCCTTCTCGGCTTCAAGGTAATTTATAACGTAATTAAGTTCTTCCTGTGGGGTACGAACTTCCCCGTCCAGGACAGCCTGTTTGAGACTGTCAATAATTTTTCGGTAAAGAGGACCCGGCTTTATGCCAAGCTCTTTCAAATCTCCACCCCTTAACCTGGGCCTGATATAACGCAGACCATCCATGTAAAGCTTAAGATGCTCCCGGACTTTTTTCCTCTCGGTCAGGGCATAAGCCAGGAGGATAGCCTCCACTGAAAGAGGTTCCAGGTGGTTAACCACATCACTGGGATTCAGATCGGACTGATCGAGCTTTTTCAGGACGGCGGGAGCTTCCCTGCAAGCTTTCAGAACAATCGATGCCCTTTCACGCGAAAGATTTGCCTTTCTTATTATAGCAGACCGATCTGCAGATTCCAAACGATAGAACAGGCCGCTTAAATAAGCAAGTTCTGAATTAGGATCTTCTTCCCAGCCCCGGCTTTCAACCCAGCTGAGAATTTCCTCCAACCGAAACAGCAGCTTCCAGGTATGATCATCCGCCTTGACCTGTGGGTAAAGCAATGGCAGTATATTAAGCTCTGCAAACCGCTTTAATATTTTAACAGGTGACGGTTCTTTGTAAATCAACTTTAGTTCCTGGTATAACCTCTGCCTGCTCACTTTTTCTAAAACCTTTTTTTCAATCGCTTTATGAATTAAATCGAGGGTTTTCGTTTCGATGACAAAATTATAGCGCTGTTCAAAACGGACAGCACGCAATATTCGCAACGGATCATCTACAAAGCTTAGCTGGTAAAGTGCCCTGATAAGACGATTTTCAAGATCTTTCTTCCCGTTATAATAATCATAAAACTCGCCATAATGTTCAGCTTCAAGCGAGCAGGCCATAGTGTTAATTGTAAAATCGCGCCTGAAAAGATCATTTTTTAAGCTTGACTTTTCCACCCTGGGCAGCGCCGCCGGCGATATATAGAACTCCTTACGAGCTGAAACAAGATCAAGTCTTAACCCATCGGGCAAATCAAGTGAAGCTGTCCCGAATTGTTCAAAGTGCCTCACACTACCGCCCAGCAGTTTCTGAAGTTCAAAGGCAAACTCTACGGCATCACCGAGCACTACAAAATCAAGATCTTTTTCCGGGGTATGCTTTAGCAGAAGATCCCTGATAATGCCCCCAACCAGGTAGATTTTTATTTCTTCCCTTTCAGCAAGCCTGCTGACCTTAATTAGTAACCGCTGCATTTCCCCGGGCAGTTCGTTGTTAAGTAAAGATGACAGGTTCAATAACTCACCTTCATCCGACTCCTCCGCCGAATCACGACGCACTGGATCATTCCCGCCATTTTTCCTTATCTTTAAGGAGCGACCTCTACGATCAAAATAACTCAAGTAACGCAGGATGTCAGAGCGGGTCACTATCCCAACAAGGCTGTCGTCTTTATCAACAATCGGAACCCGACCTATATTTTCTTCAACCATCAGGCGTCGCAAATCATTTAAAGACTGATCCGGGGTAGCGGTGATCAATTCCCTGGTCATAAAACCTTTTACCGGGGCATGAGCCAGTTCACTGCGCAGTCCTTTCCGAAGATCGCGGCGGGATATTATACCGACCAGGCGGTTATCTTCTACAACAGGGCATCCCTTAAAACTGTGCTCTGCTAAAAGATCATCAGCCTCGGCAACAGTTATGTCACTTTTAACAGTAAAAACCGGTTTTGAAGCGACCTTATCGGCAGTCAGGGCCGGCGGCAGATAATATTTAAGAAATTCAACAAGCTGTTTTTTAACCTCTTCAGCCTCAACCCCTTTGAAATGGGCGGAAACTACACTGGAATAACCTTTAACATTAAAAGGCGCCAGCAGCTCAAGCAGATTCAAGTCTTCATCCCTGGAGCGGGCGGCCAGGTAAATATTCTCGGTCATCTGGATAATAACAATGGTCAAGCCGGCATCCTCTATCTCATCAAGAAGCTGCAATAAAACTGCAGCGCCGATTACATATTCATCAAGGACTGTCGTGCTGATAAGAACACGACGCTGGTTTATCTCAAAGAATTCGCTGTTACGAATTAACTTTTCTAATAGTTCTTTTTGAGCATCAGTTAATGGCGACCGCAGGTATTCCTGGATCAATCTGGTACTGGGACTGCATCCCCATAGATATGCTACAGCACGGGCATCCCTGGCTGTAGTAATTTCATAAGTTAAGCAGCCGGTATCTTCATAGATACCGAGAATAAACAGTGTAGCTTCGAATTCTGTCAGCTTTATTTTTCGCTCTCTTATTTCTTCCAGAAGTATAGTAGTAGTTGCACCCAGTGCCTCTATAACCTGGTAGTCAGCATTCATATCGGATTCCCCCGGGTGATGATCGTATACTGTCACCTGTTTTGCGCGATCGAGAATAGAAGACCATTTTCCCAGGCGATTTTTTTGGTTGGTATCGACGACCACAACTGAATTAATACCTTTGTCCAGTTCACCTGGCTCGCTTAATGGCAGCAGGTCCCGGTAAAGATTAATAAATGATCGAACATTTGGCTGTAAAGGCTCGGGCATAATGATTACGCTTCCGGGGTTAAGCTTTGCCGCCGCTGCAAGCGAAGCCAAAGCATCAAAATCACCGTTTTCATGGGTAATTACAACATTTACCATCTAGTTACCACTCTTTCATATAATCTAATATTGAAAGAAAAATATCTCGATACCTGCAGAAGAAATAGTAAACCTTGAGTACTCCAGAAGCGGCATTACGGGGAAACAGAATATACCACGTAAATAATCTTGTAAAACAGGCTTGACAGTAAGGATTTACTGCAGATCAGGCCCGCGGATGGGTCTTATCATAGATTTCCCTGATCTTCCTCCTGGTAATCTGGGTATATATTTGAGTTGTAGATATATCAGAATGACCGAGCATCTCCTGAACAGACCGCAAATCTGCCCCGTTTTCCAGCAGGTGGGTGGCGAACGAGTGACGTAGTGTATGAGGGGTTACTTCCCCGTTTATGTTAGATTTACGGACATATTTTTTGAGTATCTTCCAAAAACCCTGCCTGGTCATCCTGCTGCCGTGATGATTGACAAAAAGGGCAGATTCACCGTTTTTCTTCAATAATTTTGCCCTGGAATTATCGAGATATTCGCTGACATGATTAATAGCCACCGAACCGATTGGTACAATCCGTTCTTTCATTCCTTTGCCCCGGCAGCGTAAAAAACCAACATGAGGATCAAAGTCGGTTATATCGAGAGCAACCAGTTCGGAAACCCTGATCCCGGATGCATACAATAGTTCAAGCATAGCTTTATCCCGCAAACCATTATGCTGCGACTTCCTGGGTTGGCTGAGCAATTTATCGATCTCTTTAGTCGATAAAACTCTCGGCAATTTTTTTTCTATTTTGGGCGATTCCAACTCAAGAGCGGGATTATTTTCGATAATCCCTTCCTGGAGCAGGAAGTTAAAAAAGGACCGAATTGAGGCAATACAGCGGGTTATAGTGGAAGTGGCAAACCCTTCCTTTTTAAGTGTGGCTATAAAGTGATTCAGAGCTTCCCGGTCAACTTGACCGGGAGCGGTTACCTCTTGTTTCCGCATAAAGGTTAAAAACTTTTTAAGATCACGTCGGTACGAATCCAGGGTATTCCTGGCTAAACCTTTTTCAACAGCCAGGTAATTTGTATAATTATCCATTTGTTTTTGCATGTTTATAACTATCCTCTTTCAACTTTGAGAAGTACCGAAGTAAAATATAATATTCAACATCGGCCGGGATAATCCCTTCTTAAAAAAGAATATTTGCAAAAAATATTAAATTTAATGGCAACTCAGCTTTTATGAATAACGGCACTCTGCAGGGCAATGATAGTCTTACCATCTTTTATCTGCCCGTTTGCGATCATAGCCCATGCTTCATTTAAAGACAGCTTGATAATATCAATTCTTTCTTCAGGATCACTGGTTGGCGAAACAGCTTCTCTTAAGTTATCGGCCTGAAATAAGTAGATAACTTCATCGCAAAATCCCGGTGAAGGGTAAAAGGTTAAAAGCTCCTGCCAATTTGATCCTTCCATACCGGTTTCTTCTAACATTTCGCGGCGAGCACAATCAAGGGGGTCCTCATCGGGCTCAAGTTTTCCAGCCGGTATTTCCAACATAATCTCTCCTGCCGGCTGACGATGCTGCCTGACCAGAACCACCCGCTCTCTATCGTCGAAAGCCAGCACGGCTACTGCCCCGGGGTGCTCAACTACTTCACGAAAAGCAATTTGTTTGCCGGCCATTTCCACCCTATCCTGTCTAACGTTAATAATTTTACCCCTGTAAAGGTAACTGCTGGACAGAGTTTTTTCATGCAAATAATCGCTAATTTTTAACACCTCGCTTTCGCAGGTTAAGTAACCGGTACCGGCACTAGTTATTGTTTCCATATTTATTTTTAAATCTGCAAAACATTTCATACCTTCAATCTGCTTCTAACCCGCTTTAAATTCTACCATTTATTATGTTATTGGCGATAACGAGACGCTGAATCTGGCTGGTGCCCTCGTATATCTGCATTATTTTTGCGTCACGCATATAT